>JBJOPA010000391.1:0-17050 GCA_046051005.1 Bacteroidota bacterium | reverse complement strand
CCCCCCCCCCCCCCCCCCCCCCCCCCCCCCCCCCCCCCCCCCCCCCCCCCCCCCCCCCCCCCCCACAGTTTTTGACTTTCGCGTGGGCAGT
This sequence comes from Bacteroidota bacterium, assembly GCA_046051005.1. GTDB lineage: Bacteria > Bacteroidota > Bacteroidia > Chitinophagales > Saprospiraceae > JAAFJT01. Next base: position 16,959 of record JBJOPA010000391.1, on the reverse strand, counting down.
TGTCGAAATTTTGAACCGATATTATATTTTTTGACTACTTTTGCTAAAATAATTTTTTCTACAAAATATGAAAAATCCTAATTTAGACGCGACCGACGAGTCGCAATCAGGAGAAGACCGCCAGCTCGAAAAAGCATTGCGTCCGCGTGCGCTCGAAGATTTTAGTGGGCAACCTAAAATTGTGGAAAACCTCAAAATCTTTATTCAAGCCGCCAAATTGCGCGGTGAGGCACTCGACCACGTCTTGTTGCACGGACCGCCGGGCTTGGGAAAAACCACGCTTTCGCACATCGTCGCCAACGAATTGGAGACGAATATGAAGATGACTTCGGGACCCGTTCTCGAAAAAGCAGGCGATTTGGCGGGGCTTTTGACTAATTTGGAGGCGGGTGACGTGCTTTTTATTGACGAAATTCACCGTTTGAACACCGTCGTCGAGGAATATTTGTATTCGGCGATGGAAGATTATAAAATTGACATTATGATAGATTCGGGTCCGAACGCCCGTTCCATTCAATTGTCGCTCAATCCGTTTACGCTCGTGGGCGCGACCACGCGCATGGGCTTGTTGACGGCTCCCATGCGGGCGCGATTCGGCATCAATTGTCATTTAGATTATTACGACATCGAAACATTGACGAAAATCGTAAAGCGTTCGTCACAAATTTTGCAAATCGAAATCCATGACGACGGCGCGATTGAAATTGCGCGGCGCAGTCGCGGAACCCCGCGTATTGCCAACGCTTTGTTGCGTCGAATCCGCGATTTTGCCCAAATAAAAGGCAATGGAACCATTGATTTGGCGATTGCAAAATTTGGTCTCGAAGCCTTGAACGTGGACGAATACGGTTTGGACGAAATGGATATTCGGATTTTGAACACCATTATCACCAAATTTAAGGGCGGTCCCGTTGGTTTGACCACGCTTGGAACCGCCGTCGGCGAAGAAGCCGAAACGATTGAAGAAGTCCACGAACCATTTTTGATTATGGAAGGTTTCATTCAGCGAACCCCACGCGGGCGCGAGGCAACCGAAAAAGCGTATCTACATTTGGGCTTCAATCCGCCGCGTTTGTTGCCAAAATCAAGTCAACTTTTTGATGATTTTTAATTTATTTTTAATTGATTTTCAATATTTTATAAAGTATTAAAATTTAATTTATGATAGTACAGCCTTTTAGCGGCAACGCGATTTGGACAGACGATTTCAACGGCACAACGGTCACGATTCCTGCTAAAAGTAGTAGAGTAGTGATGGTTTTTTTATGCGTTTGGCTTTGTTTTTGGGCGATTGGATTTTTGGGCGTTTCGTCTGCGTTGGTGTTCGGTGTCTATTCATTTTTTATGGGAACGTTGGAAAATCAAGCGTATTTTGTGGGCATTTTTTTACTCATTTGGCTGACGGGTTGGACGGCAGGCGGCTATTTTGCGTTTAAATATTTGATTTGGTTGTTGCGTGGAAAAGAAGTGATTACGATTGAAAATGGATTTTTATCTATCCAAAAAAAGGGTTCGATAGGCGATAAAAAAAAGACTTATGACCTCAACGAAGCCACTGGTTTTCGGGTAACGCCGAAAGTGGACATGGGTTATTACCGTTCAAAAAATATCAATGTGTTGCAATCTGGTATTATTGCTTTTGATTATGGAATGAAAACTATCAATTTTGGTGAAAATATTGACGAAGCCGAAGCAAAATTTATTCTAAAAAAATATCAAGAAAAAGGATTGTTGAAAGAAAAGAATTTTTAAAAATAAGTAAAAAAAATGCCCCCCCCAGTATTTCGCCGAAATTGGGGGCTTTTTTTTGTTAAATTATGCTAAAAAAATCCAAGACTTCGCTTATTTTTGCCGCATAATTGATGGATTTAAAATTAATAAAAGAAACTGAAATATGAAAAAAGCCTACGTTTTTCCGGGTCAAGCGGCTCAATTTGAAGGAATGGGACGCGATTTGTACGAAAACCACACCATTGCCCGCGATTTGTTTGAGGCGGCGAACGATATTTTGGGCTATCGCCTTTCCGACATTATGTTTTCGGGAACTGCCGAAGATTTGCGCCAAACAAAAGTGACGCAACCGTCGGTTTTCCTACATTCGGTCATCAAAGCGGCGGTGGCGGACGCAAATTTTCAGCCAGACGCGGTGGCGGGTCACTCGTTGGGCGAATTTTCGGCGTTGGTGGCGGCGGGCAGCATGGATTTTGAGTCGGGTTTGCGCCTCGTACATGCCCGTGCGACTGCGATGCAAGCTGCATGTGAGGCTACGCCTTCCACGATGGCGGCGATTTTAGGTTTGGCAGACGACGTGGTCGAAAATATTTGTCAAGAAGTGACGGCGGCAGGCAATTTGGTGGTCGCTGCGAACTATAATACGCCAGGTCAATTGGTCATTTCAGGAACGGTCGAGGGCGTGCAAATTGCTTGCGAATTGCTCAAAACAGCGGGCGCAAAACGCGCATTGCCGTTGGCGGTGGGCGGCGCATTCCATTCGCCATTGATGAAATCGGCGGAAGATGCACTTCGCGAAATGATTGAAAAAACGAATATCAAATCGCCCATTTGCCCTATTTATCAGAACGTTGATGCGCAAGCGCAAACCGATTCGACGGCAATTAAAAATAATTTGATTGCCCAGCTGACTGCGCCCGTTCGCTGGACGCAAATCATGCGAAACATGATTGCCGACGGTGTTACACAAGTCTATGAAGTCGGCGGAACGGGAAAAGTATTGCGTGGCATGTTTTCTCAAATTGACAAAACATTGCCTACCGAAACGCTATAAAATCAATGAATTACACATTGAAAATTTAAAATTATGTCTAAATTTTCTGATTTGCATAAGTCGTTGCAAGCGGGTAAATTGTTGATTGCAGAACCCTTTTTGACCGATGCGTATTTCAAGCGGGCGGTCGTTTTGTTGACGCATCACAGCAATCACGCGGGCAGTTTTGGGTTCATTTTGAATCACCCACTTCCCGAAATGCGGGTGGCAAATTATTTGCCGATTTCAGAGGATTTTGACGCGCCCATTTTTTATGGCGGACCGATTCACAACGACCGACTCTATTTTGTGCATACGTTTGGCGATTTGTTGGACGGCAGTTTCGAGATTTCGCGCGGCGTGTACTGGGGGGGCGAGTTTGAACAGCTCAAAGTGTTGATAAATGAAGGTTTAATTGAAAATAAAGATATTCGTTTTTTTATTGGTTGTTCGAGTTGGGACATCAACCAATTGGCGGGCGAAATGCTGACCAATTCGTGGATTTTGACCGATTGCGACCCCAATTATGTCTTTTCAAAAAAGCCCGAACAGCTTTGGAAACAAACGCTGCATCACAAAGGAAATGGTTACATCGTCATCGGTGACATGGATGACGAAGATAGATTAAATTAAAAAAAAACGGTTCGCTTGTACGCACGCGAGCCGTTTTTTTAATTTTTTTTTGTTGAAAACATATAGATTTTTAGATATTTTTGATAATTCTGAAATTTAATTTAGGAGTTAAAAAAAAGAAAAAAAAACATGAATTGCTAGGAAAAACGAATTTTTGAATGTAATTTTGTGGAAAATTTTGTAATTCTATTTTGAATATATCTACGTTTCTATATTTTTTTAAAAACCCTTTTTTTTATGAAAACACATTTTAGTCTTGAATTTTTGGACAATAGTGCCGCCACTTTGCGGGCGATTGCGCACCCCGTTCGCATTGCGATTATTGATATGCTTCATAAAAAAAAGCAGATGACGGTGACCGAAATTTTTGAACAATTGGACATCGAACAGGCGATTGCGAGCCATCATCTTCGGATTATGAAAAATCAAGATATTGTTGATTTGCGTCGCGATGGGAAAAATTCGATTTATTTTTTGAGTGACGACGAGTTTTATAATATTGTCGAAATTTTGACGAAAGTAATGTAACGTTTTGGGTGTAAAAAGACGAAAAAACGCTACCCCCCAGTATCCAGCCGATTTTTATTGAAAAAATGGATTGGATACTGGGGGGTAGCGTTTTTATAGGAAAAACAGGAATTTTTATTCGCCTTCGACGCGCATTTTGAAACCTACGCTGTGGATATTTTCAATTTTGATGCGCGGGTCTTGGTTCAAATATTTTCGCAATCGAGAGATGAAAACGTCGAGGCTTCTGCCCAAAAAGTAGTCGTCTTCTCCCCAAAGGTCTTTCAAAATCATGGAACGTTTGAGGACTTCTCCCTTGTGTTCGATGAAAACTTTGAGCAAATCGGCTTCTTTTTGCGTCAATGTTTTGGCTTGGTCGGCAAATTTGAGCGACAAATTTTTATGGTCTAACAAATATTTTCCGACGGTGAGGTAAGTCGGCACGCTGGGTGCAACTTTCGAGCGTTTGAGGAAAATTTCTATTTTCAAAATCAATTCTTCGATAGAAAACGGCTTGGTGATGTAGTCGTCTGCGCCCAATCGCAAGCCTCTAATTTTGTCTTCTTTCATGCTTTTTGCGGTCAAAAAGATGATAGGTACGTTTGTATCGAATTTGCGAATTTCTTCTGCAATCGTAAATCCGTCGGCATCGGGCAACATTACGTCCAAGATGCAGAGGTCGAAGCGTTGATTGGTTCTGATGCAATCGAGTGCTTTTTGTCCGTTTTCAAAACACGTGATTTGATAGCCCGCCAACTCCAAATTGTCGCGGGTTACAAAGCTAAGGCTTTCGTCGTCTTCGACGTATAATAGGTGTGCTTTCATAGCAAAATGGATATTATTTTTTTAAAATGTCTTGATTGAATTTAATTTTTAAAAAAGATGTTCACAAAGGTACAAAAGTTTGTTTAGATTTTCCAAATAATTAGAACGTTTATTAACAATTTTTATTTTGTTTTTTAACCTTGTTAACAATTTTTATTTTTAACAAAATTTTATATCTTTCAAAAAAAATAAAACGAAATAAAATTTTAAAACAAATCAACCAATTTTTTAAATCAAATATACATTTTAATTAAATCTTATGTTTTTCAATCATTTCCAACAATTCATCGCGATAGTTTTTGCCGATGGGCAAGTGTTTGGCGATGCCTTTTTCGGTCACTTCGACCGAATTGCCGACGATGGCTTGGATTTTGTCAATCGCCACGATGAACGACCGATGAATGCGTACAAATTTTTGCATCGGCAATTTATCTTCTAAACTTTTCATCGTTTGGAGGCAAATAATGCGCTGCGTTTCGAGCTTGATGATGACATAATCTTTCAATCCCTCGACGTACATGATTTCAGAAAACCGAACGCGCATCAGTTTTTTATCCGCTTTCACGAAAATATAATCCACCAATTCACCTTCTGGCGCGTGGGTTTCGGGCGTGGTTTTTTCGGTTTCACCATTTTTTTGGTCGAATTGTTCTCGCGCTTTGTTGACGGATTTCATGAATCTGTCCATCGAAATGGGTTTCATGAGATAGTCAATGGCGCTGAGTTCAAAACCCTCGACGGCATATTCCGAATAGGCGGTCGTGAAAACGACCATCGGCGGGCGCGTAAGCGACTTCAAAAACTCGATGCCCGTGAGTTGCGGCATCTGAATGTCCAAAAACATGAGGTCAACTTTGTGATTTTTGAGGGCTTCGTTTGCCTCAAAAGCGTCGTTGCAGCGCGCCACCAAATGGAGGTCGGGCATCCGTGAAATGTAAGTTTCCAACACATCAAGCGCGAGCGGCTCATCATCAACAATTATAACATTCATTTTATTTATATTTTTAATTTATTTTCAAAAACTATTGATTTTTAACGTTTTATACTGGGGGGTAGTCTTTTTATCAAAAAAAAGTGTATATTATTTTAAATCTAACCAAAAATTGACCGAATAAACATCACTTTCATCGGTGATTTCGAGTTGGTGTTTTTCGGGATACAAAATAGACAATCGGCGTTTTACGTTTGCCAAACCGATGCCGCCGCTTCTTCGATTGGGGTCGCGCACGAGGGGCTGTTCGGCTTTGGTGTTTTCGACGTGGAGGTTCAACTCATTATCGGTAATCAACAAGTGTAGATACACGTAACCTGCTCGAATGGAGTTGCTTGCCCCATGTTTAAACGCATTTTCGACGAAAGGCAACATCAGCAAAGGCGAAATTCGCAAGCCTTCGTAGTCGCCTTCGATGTCTAATTTTACGTCCATTTTGCTGCCCAATCGCATTTTTTCGAGGTCGAGATAATTTTGTAAATATCGGATTTCTTTTTCCAAATCCACACGCGGTTCGTTGCATTCGTAGAGGATATAACGCATCATTTCCGACAATTTCAAGACAATTTCTGGCGCGTCGTCCGATTTTTTGAGCGTCAGGGCATATAAACTATTGAGCGTGTTGAACAAAAAATGGGGGTTGATTTGTGATTTCAACAAATTCAATTCGGTTTGAATATTGCGCGTTTCGAGTTCGCGTTGTCGCCGACTTTGGGTTGCCCAATCGCTCAAAATTTTTAGAATCGTGAAAAAACCTGCCCAAAAAACAGAAACAAAATAGGAAAACAATTGATTGGCTTTCACAATCTCTTTCATATTTTCGTTGCCCGAAAAACGCAAATAATGGACAAAATCTCTGATGGGCGTTACCAAAATGGCGAAAAGTAAGGTCAAAAAAAGGAATGCCCAGAAGCGATTTTTCGCCAAATAATTTGGAATCAGAAATTCCGCAACGACGTAATATATGGACACATAAAAACCGATGCTCAACAATTCGGTCCATAAAACACTTTTCAGGGACTGTCGAAACGTCGTGTGTTCGATGAAAACGAGGAAAGCGTAGAACAACAGCCACCAAAAGATATGGCGAACGAAGCGACGGCGGGTGACCGCGTTCGCTACCTTGCCAATGCTTTGCTCGACTGATTGAATTTTTTCCAAAATTGCTTACGTTTTTTTCGACCTCTAAAATAAAGTACAAATTAAGGTGTTGAAAACAGGAATGGCGCATTTTTTTAGATGAAATGCGGCATTTTTCGGATAAAATGCGGGGAAATACTGGGGGGTGGGCATTTTTGAGAAATCGTGCGGCTGAAATTCGATTTTTGCGTTTTTGCTTGAAAATTTGATTTTCAATTTTGAATTTTGCATCAATTTTGTAAAAAAAGTATTCAAAAAAAAATAAAAAAAGGATAAAAAAAAGCAAAAAATCGGTATTTTTGAAAAGCTATGAAAATTCTTTTACCATATTTTTATTGATTATCAATGTTTTACGTTTTTTTAGGAGAAAATATTTTTGCAAAAAGGTTGCACAGTATTAAAAATGATATTACTTTTGCGTCGCTTTTTGAAAAACAGGTTGCAAACAAAGTTTTGTAAGTTGTTGACAAGATTTAAAAGATTATAAAAAAAAAGATAAAATGAAGTTTTTGAGTTACAAAACCGCTCACGCGAACAAGCAAAATGTGACGCACAAGTGGTACGTAGTAGATGCAGAAGGCGAGACATTGGGTCGTCTTTCATCAAAGATTGCTGCAGTTTTGATGGGCAAACATAAGCCTAACTTCACGAGCCACGCCGACGCAGGCGACAACGTGATTGTATTGAACGCAGGTAAAGTGCTTTTGAAAGGCAAAAAAATGGACCAAAAAGAATACATCAGCTATTCTTTGTATCCGGGCGGTCAAAAGCGCGTGCTTGCGAAAAATATGTTTGACAAGAAGCCAATTGCGCCCCTCGAAGCGGCGGTAAGAGGCATGTTGCCAAAAACAAAATTGGGTCGTGCGATGTTCAAAAAGATGTTTGTTTACGAAGGTAGCGAACACCCACACGCGGCGCAAAAGCCAGAACAATTTAATTTCTAAAAAAAAATCGGTAATCGCTTGAAAAGACTTTTTTTCAATTGTTTTTTCTAGCATTTCTTAAAAAATTTCGGTCAAAAGATGGAAATGATTAATGCCGTTGGCAGACGTAAAGCAGCCGTTGCACGTGTGTTTTTGAAAAAGGGCGAAGGTAAAATCACTGTAAATGGTAAAGATTACCGTGAGTACTTCCCTCAATCACACATTACGGAACAAGTGAGCGCACCGCTCACGACCGTTTCGGCGCAAGGTGCTTATGATATTATGGTGAATGTGCATGGCGGTGGCTTCAAAGGTCAAGCCGAAGCGGTTCGCATGGGCATTGCCCGGGTTTTGGTTCAACTCAACGAGGAGTTCCGCAAACCTTTGAAAGATAAAAAATATCTTATGCGTGACCCACGTGGTGTGGAACGTAAGAAATTTGGTAAGCCGAAAGCACGTCGCAGCTTCCAGTTCTCGAAACGTTAAGATTTATTTGGGCAATTTGTTCAAATTGTTCCAATATCTTTTCAGTTTCTGTTAAAAAATCAATGGTTGAATTTATCAAAATTTGTTAAATTATAATGGCTAAGCCTACTCAAAAAGAACTGTTGGAGGCGGGTGTACACTTCGGTCACTTGAAGAAAAAATGGAATCCTAAAATGTCGCAATACATTTTTGCTGAACATAAAGGAATTCACCTCCTCGACCTCAACCGCACATCGGATTCGCTTGAAAAAGCGGGTAACGCATTGCGTCAGATTGCAAAATCAGGTCAAAAAATCTTATTCGTTGCGACTAAAAAACAAGGTCGTGACATCGTCAAACAAGCTGCCATGAGCGTTGGTATGCCTTATGTTACCGAACGTTGGTTGGGTGGTATGATGACAAACTTTGATACCGTGCGTCTTTCGGTTAAGAAAATGCGCCGTATTGATACGCTTTTGCAAGATGAAACCGTTACCAGCGTTACGAAAAAAGAACGTTTGATGATGGGTCGCGAGCGCAACAAAATCGAAAAAGTTTTGGGTGGTATTGCCAACCTCAATCGTACACCGCGTGCTATCTTTTTGGTGGACATCGGTCACGAACACCTCGCATTGGCAGAGGCAAAACGTTTGGGCGTTCGTACTTTCGGTATGGTGGACACCAATTGTGACCCAACTACGGTTGATTTCGCAATCCCATCAAATGACGATTCGTCTAAATCTATCGCACTCATCACGACATATCTCATCGAGTGTATCAAAGAAGGCGTAGAAGAACGCAACAAGCCAAAAGCAGTTTAAGAAAATTAAACTCGGTTTGTTTTCAAAAAGTATAGATTTTTAAAAAGTTTATAAAAAAAATGCCCCCCCCAGTATAAAACCTGCTGGGAGGCATTTTTATAAGCATTTTTTTCAAAAAATATTAAAAATTTAAATAAAATGGCTGTAACGCTCGACGCTATCAAGCAACTGCGCGAAATGACTGGCGCAGGTATGGGTGACTGTAAAAAAGCCCTCGAAAATTCGGGTGGTGATATGGAAGGTGCGATTGACTTTTTGCGCAAAATGGGTCAAAAATTGTCTGTCAAACGTGCTGACCGCGAAGCAAAAGAAGGCGTTTGTATCGCCCTCACTTCACACAACCGCAACAACGGTATCGTATTGAAACTTTCTTGCGAAACCGATTTTGTAGCAAAAAATGAAAAATTCGTAGCATTGGCAAACCAATTTGCTGAAATCGCTATGAAAAATTTGCCAGCAGATTTGGACGCTTTCTTGGCATTGCCTTTCGACGGCGGTGTTTCGGTAGGCGAAAAAGTACAAGAGCAAATCGGTATCATCGGTGAAAAATTGGAAATCGTTGGTTACTCGAAAATCGAAACCGCAGCAGGCGAAGGTCAAGTAATTCCTTACATCCACATGGGCAACCGTGCGGCGGTAATTATTGCTTTGAACTTGGAAGGTCCAGACCTCATCGAAGCAGGCAAAAACGTTTCGATGCAAGTAGCAGCGATGAAACCAGTGGCAGTTGATGCAGCAGGTGTTGACGCGGATACCATCAATCGCGAAATTGAAATCGGTAAAGACCAAGCGCGCAACGAAGGCAAACCAGAAGCAATGATTGAAAAAATTGCACAAGGTAAATTGCAACGTTTCTACAAAGATTCAACGCTTTTGAACCAAGATTACGTAAAAGACGGTTCAATGAGTGTTGCTAAATATTTGGATAGCGTCAAAAAAGGATTGACCGTCACGGCGTTCAAACACGTCATGTTGGGTTAATTCAACATCGCTTCAAAAAAAAAGCGGGTTTCAATCTTTGAAACTCGCTTTTTTTTAAAACTTTTTTCCATTTTTACGTATAAATTTTTGGGAAAACGCACCCCCCCAGTATTTGACCCGATTATTATCAAAAAAAATTAAGAATATATGCCGAAAGAATTAAAGTATAAACGAATTATGCTCAAATTGAGTGGAGAATCGCTCATGGGCAACCAAAAATTTGGCATTACTGCCGAAATGCTGCAACATTACGCCATTCAAGTAAAAGAATTGGTGGACATGGGGGTTGAAGTGGCGATTGTGATTGGCGGTGGCAATATTTTTCGGGGCATTCAAGCCGATAAATCGGGCATCGAGCGCGTACAAGGCGACTACATGGGCATGATGGCGACCATCATCAACGGAATGGCGTTGCAAAGCGCACTCGAAAGCAACGGCGTTTATACGCGCCTCGTTTCTGCACTCGAAATCAATGCCGTTGCGGAATCTTACATTCGTCGCCGCGTCATTCGACATCTCGAAAAAGGGCGTGTCGTCATTTTTAGTGGTGGCGTGGGCAGTCCGTTTTTTACTACCGATTCTGCGGCAGCTTTGCGCGGCAGCGAAATTAATGCCGACGTAATTTTGAAAGGCACACGAGTTGACGGCATCTACACCGCCGACCCAGAAAAAGACAAAACTGCTACGAAATACGACAAAATTAGCTTCGATGAAGTCATTGCAAAGGGTTTAAATGTCATGGATATGACTGCTTTTACGCTTTGTAAAGAAAATAATTTGCCAATTATCGTATTTGATATCAATGGGCGTGAAAATCTCATGCGCATCGTGGCAGGCGAAAATGTAGGAACAGTTGTCAGAGACTAACTCGTTTTCCACAAAAAATAACTCAATTTCACATCGAAATTGAGTTATTTTTTTATCAAAAACCAAAATATACTGGGGGGGGCTATTTTTTTCGACAAATGGCTAAACCATCTCGAATGGGCAACAGAAGCACTTCAATTTCTGGGCAATCCAATAGTTTTTTGTTGAATGTGTCTAAATTTTTTGTTTCGCGGTCGTGGTCGGCTGCGGGTTGCGCTACTTTTCCACTCCAAAGCACGTTATCGGCGATAATCAAGCCACCACTTCTCACTTTTGGTAAACACAAATCGAAATAATTGCTATAATTTTTTTTATCAGCATCAATAAAAACGAGGTCAAAAATGGCATCAAATTGTGGAACTAAGTTCATCGCATTTCCGTAATGAATCTTAATTTTATTTTCCATTTCAGCGATTTTGACATATTTTTCTATCAAAAAGCTCATTTCTTCGTTTACTTCTATGGTGTCGAGTTGTCCGCCTGTTTGCAAACCTTCGGCAAGACAAAGGGCGGAATAGCCTGTAAAAGTTCCGATTTCGAGTATCCGTTTTGGGGCGATTAGTTTCGACAAAAAACTCAAAATCCGTCCTTGCATATTGCCTGAAACCATGCGTGGCGCAAGTGTTTTGAGGTGCGTTTCACGTTCCAACGCCGCCAAATATTCGGGTGCAACGGTCGAATGTTGCTCCGAATAGGTGTAAATATTTTCTAAAAAAACGTTGATAAAATCCATGATTTTGAGCTAAAAAAAAGTGCTTTTCGGCTGTTCGGCAGAAAAACACAAAAAAAAAAAATGCGGAGAAGGACGGATTCGAACCCTCGAAACGCTTGTGACGTTTACACACTTTCCAGGCGTGCTCCTTCGACCACTCGGACACTTCTCCATTCTACTTCTTGAAATCGGGCGCAAAGATAGTTTTTTTTCCCGTCTTTGGTATCAAAAAATCTTTTTTTTAAGAAAAATAAAACTAAATTTCTATTTCTAATCCATCGTATGCTAAAAAACAACCTTTGGGAAGGGTCGGCGCAATGTCTTCATATTTTCCAAAACGATGACTTTGATGGACGAAAAAAGTACGCGCTGCGCCCACTTGTTGTGCCAACGCGATGGCTTGCGCGAGCGTGAGATGCGCATGATGTTCGGTATGATGCAACGCATTCAGCACCAACGTAGTTACGCCTTCGAGTTTTTTAAATTCGATGTATTCAATTGTTTTACAGTCAGTTATGTATGCAAAATTATTGATTCTGAATCCTAAAATGGGCATTCGTCCGTGCATGATTTCGATGGGCAAAACGGACAAATCATCAACTTCGGCAATCAAAAACGGTTTGTTTTTATCAATATTTTTCAACAACAAAACGGGCGCACCGGGATAGGGCGTTTCAGAAAAAGCATAGTCAAAACGCTGTTTTAGTGCCGCCGATACTGGGGGGGCGGCATAGAGCGGCATCGCGCAACGCATTTGGAAATTGAAAGGTCTCAAATCATCAATTCCTATCATGTGGTCAGTGTGTTCGTGCGTAAAAATGGCGGCGTGCAAATTTTTGACTTTTGCCGTCAACATTTGTTGCCGAAAATCGGGACCGACATCAATCACAATATTTTTTCCATTTTCGGTCGTCAACATGCCCGACGTGCGCAATCGGCGGTCGCGTGGGTCACTCGACGTACAAACGGCGCAATCGCAACCGATGGCAGGCACACCTTGCGAAGTACCCGTTCCCAAAAATGTAAATTTCATATTGTTTTAAAAATATTTTTTAATTTATTGATTATCAATTTCATTCTCGACTTTATTTTCGACTTGATTTCGATGGCTCCGAATTTGCTTTATCAATTTCTGTGCTTTTTCGGACAATTCGACCTGCCAATTTTCGGGTTTTTGAGTGGCTTCGCTGCCCATTTCTGCCACCGTCGCTTGGGCATTTCGGAGGGCTTCGATTTGGTCAAAAATGTCTAACAAGGCATTGATGCGGGCTTCGGTTTCAAAAAATTTGTTCACCACCGCAATTTTTTTCGTCTCCACGATGGCATAACCCGATTGAAAACTGCCTTTCTCGTAGCGCACGAGATAGCCCAATTCTTCAAACAATTCTTCCAATTTTTGGAGCGTATTTTTGGTATAATTCATATTTTTTTCAAAAATGAGGTAAAGAAATCTCAAAAACGTCGGCAAAAATACGATATTTTTTCTAAATAATTTTCTGAAAAAACCAATGCAACATTTCAGCCGTTGTATCGTTTCGGTTATGGGGTTTGGGGGCGTTTGAAAATTGATAAAATGAGATAAAAAAAAATAATATAAAAATGACTTTTTTGAAAAAAATGACTTGGTGCGCGCTTGTTTTCGTCTTTTCGACGGCATTTTCGATGCCTGCACCGACCTTGAAATTTGGTTTGCTGAAATATAGCGGCGGCGGCGATTGGTACAATGATGTCAATTCGCTTAAAAATTTAGCCCAATTTTGTAACCAAAATCTAGGCACAAATCTTTCTCTCGAATACGCGACGGTAGAGGCGGGCGGTTCGGAAATTTACAATCACCCTTTTGTTTATATGACTGGGCATGGAAACGTCGTTTTTAGCAGTCAAGAAGCCGAAAACTTGCGAAATTACTTGATAGCAGGCGGTTTTTTGTTCATCAACGACGATTTTGGAATGGATCCGTTTATCCGTCCCGCGATGAAAAAAGTTTTTCCAGAACTCGAACTCGTTGAATTGCCATTTTCGCACCCCATTTATCATCAAAAATATGAGTTTTCAAGCGGCGTTCCGAAGGTTCACGAACACGACGGAAAGCCCGCAAAAGGCTACGGACTCGTTTGGCAAGGGCGATTGGTGGCGTTTTATAACTACGAAACCGATTTGGGCGACGGCTGGGACGATGTCCACAAAGACCCCGAAGAATTGCGTCAAAAAGCCCTCAAAATGGGCGCAAATGTGGTGCGATATGTTTTTGGATTGCAATAATTTTTGAATATGAAAATCTTAATCGTCGTCGCAACGCCTATGGAAATTGCGCCTTTGCTCGTTTTTTTGAACGAAAAAGGAACAAAAATAGGCGAATGGGAATGGCAAATTGCAAAAAAAAATGTCCAAATTTTGATAACGGGCATCGGTCTGACCAATACGGCGTTGCAATTGGGGCGTTTTTTGGTGCATCGAGAAACAGAATTTTCGTTGGTCGTGAACGTAGGAATTGCGGGTTTTTTTCGTCAAAAAATGGGTGAAAAAAATGTCGAATTGGGCGACGTTGTCGAAATTATTGCCGAAACTTTTGGCGATTTGGGCGTTGAAGAACGCGACGGTTCGTTTACGCATGTGAGCGATTTGGGTTTGACGAATCAACTTTTTTTGCTCAATTCGCAGCCATTTTGTCAAGGTTTGTTGCCGTCATTTGTGGGTTCGTCGGTTCAAAAAGTGCATGGTTCGGCGGCTTCGATTGCGAGTTTTGAAGCGCGAATGCCTCAAATTCGAGTCGAAACGATGGAAGGTGCCGCATTTTTTGCAACGATGCTTGATGTGCAATCGCGTTTTCCAGATATTCGTTTTTCTCAAATTCGTTCGATTTCAAATTACGTCGAACCGCGCAATCGCGCCGCTTGGAAAATGAAAGAAGCCATTGAAAATCTAAATATTTTTTTAAAATATTATTTTTTTATCTAAAAAGCATACCCCCCAGTATAAACGACTTAAAACAAGAAAATTAACAAAAAAAAATCGTGTTGAACCGCCATTGGTTCGCACGTTTTTTATGGAATTGGGTCAATAAAAAAAAATAAAACAAATGAGAAAAATTCGTTGGGCAATTGTCGGTTTGGGGAAAATTGCAACAAAATTTGCAACGGACATGCAACTCGTCGAACAGGCGACGCTTGTGGCGGTCGCTTCGCGCAACGAAACCAAAGCGCAGGATTTCGCCGCGCAATTCAATGCGCCGTTTGCGTTTGGAAATTACGCCGATTTGTTGAAAATTCGAGACCAAATTGATGTCGTTTACATCGCCACGCCGCACGTATTGCATGGCGAAAATAGTTTATTTTTCCTCGAAAATGGGTTCAACGTGTTGTGCGAAAAACCGTTGGGCATGAACCTTTCCGAAGTCGAAAACATGCAAAAAATGGCAAAAAAACACAACGTTTTCTTGATGGAAGCCATGTGGACGCGCATGATGCCCTCTTTTTTGAAAATGCAAGAACTGCTTGCCGACGAAAAAAATATAGGAAAATTGGGTGGTTTGACGGCTAATTTTGGCTTTCCCGCGCCTTTCGACCCTATGAAACGGGCATTTGGAAAACAACTCGGCGGCGGTTCGTTGCTTGATATTGGAATTTATCCTGTTATGTTGGCACTCACCGTTTTTGGAAAACCGACCGACATCAAGGCAACCGTAAATTTTTCAGAAACGGGCGTTGACCAAGATTTGAGCCTCATTTTCAAGCATCAAAACGGTGAAATATCGAATTTGCAAAGCAGTTTTATCGTCAAAATGCCTACGGACGCGACCATTTTCGGCACGACGGGCTACTTGCATTTGCATTCGCGGTTCCATCATTCGAGAAAAATAACGATTTCAAAAGCGGCGGACGATGCCGAAACACATTTTGAATTTCCGCAATTGGGCTACGGATATGAGTTTGAAATTGCAGAAGTTTGTCAATGTATCGAAAAAGGTTGGACGGAAAGCCCCCGCGTTTCATGGCAATTTAGCCACGACTTGATGGAAATTTTAGACGAAATTCGCCAAAAAATCGGATTGCATTACGACTAAAAAAGCATCAAAAAACATTAAAAAGCGTCAAAAAAAGCCAAATATACTGGGGGGGGCGTATTTTTTTGATATTTTTTGAATAAAAATATTTTTGTTTTCAAAAAAATCCGTTTTTCAGGTTTGTTGTTGATATTTTTTTAATCGTTGGTATTTTATTCAAAACGTTTTTTCAAAAATGGATAACTGACCACCGAGAGTATCACAATCGCCGCGCCGAGATAAAACATGGGCGTGAGTTGTTGATTTTCCTTCAAAAAAATGACGGCGAAAATGATGCCGTAGAGCGGTTCGAGGTTGATGGTCAAATTTGCCGCAAACGCCGACACGTGTTTGAGCGCACGGAAACACAAAACTTGTGCAATATTGGTACAAAAAATGACAAAAAACGGCAAATAAACCCAATCCATCGCGCTCGGCAACACTTTCGTCGCAGGAAAAAACAACATAAAAATCGGTAACGCTACACTCAGGGACAGCCAACCGCCCGCCATTTCGAGAAAAGACATCGCAAAAGGCGACGCTTTTTCCACCATCCGCTTGTTGAAAACAGAAACAAAGGCAACGAAAAACGAACCCAAAATGCCCAACCAAAAACCCAACGTAAAATTTTGACCCGTCGCCAATGCGCTCGGATTCATTTTTTCAATTTCTTTTGCCACCAACCAGATGCCCAAAACGATGACTCCGCTCAACGCAATTTCATGCCATTTGAAGGGCGAACGATTGAGTAAAGGCTCTAAAAATGCTGAAAAAACTGCCACAATGCCTACGCAAACCACCGCCACCGACGCATTCGCCAGTTTGATGGAGCCATAAAAACAAAGCCAATGCAGCATCAACAACACGCCAATTGCCAAAAAATTGACGACAACCGAACGCGGCAACTGGCGCACCTCCGCCCACACACGCGAGGCAGCCAAAAACACCAAACAAGTCAACATCGTGCGCCACCAAACCAAAACGATGGCATCGAGTTGAATCAATTTCCCTAAAATTGCAGTAAAACCCCACAACGCCACTGCAACATGCAGCTCCAAATAGGCGCGTTTCTGTTCGTTCATTATTTTCTCTTTTTTTATTGCTTCAAAAACCGATGGTTAATTATTTTCTCTCTCTTTTTTGCCTCATTTTTTGTCTGGATACTGGGGGGTATCTATTTTTAGCTTACTTTTGACGCAAAACGCCACAAAAGTAAGTTTTTGAATGGATTTTAGGATTCTTTTCAAGAAAAATAGCTTTTTATTCACAAATATTTGAATTCTTTTAA
>JBJOPA010000390.1:0-4839 GCA_046051005.1 Bacteroidota bacterium | reverse complement strand
AGCCGTAGTTTTCCATCAAGTATGGATAGGTTTCCTGTAACAATAGCGTCTATGCCTTGTAATTGCCCTAATTTTTTAGCTGTAATTTCATCTATTAGTCCTTCGGACTTTAATTTGTTTTCTTTCAACAACGTATTTAGATGTTGCCTTTCCATCATTTGGAAGGTTGTAGCTGCATTCGTTAAACTAATAGACACTTCTTCCGAAATATACTTCCCAAGCTTGGAAGTACCTCCATCCGCATCAGTAAAGTCCCAAATGACAACTTTTTTTTTCCCTTTATTATTTATTTTCTGGGCAATTTGAGATGTTAATTTCTCTAATTCGGAGTCGAAATTAGAGATTTGAGCTGTTAAGTTTAAAGCTATTAAATTAAGTAATAATAAGATTGAATTTTTTAATGACATGACTTTGTTATTTTTAATTTTGATACATAAATTTTCTTTAAGGATAAACTGGTAAATGCCATCTTTCAATAAGTGCAAAACCATTTATGCGAAATCCTGCTTCATTTAGATATTGAGCAACACGTCCACGTTGTACTCGTCCGTCTGACCACCTGAATTTTTGACAAAGACAAGCTACAAACCCAGCTTCCTGTGGTGTATTCCATAAAACTTTGGTATAACCAGATTGTACATCAAGTCTATATTCATTTTCTAAAAAATTACTATTGTATGAATCTTCTTGCGTTGATATATTATTTATTTCATCAAGTGAGTATTCATTTCCCAAAGCATCAGTATAAATTCGGTATTGAGATTGTTGCTGTGGTATGCTCACACGATAAGGGTTTCCAAGAGCGTCATATTGGATTTGTGATTCAGTTTCTGTTTCCATCACTTCTTCTTGTACTACTTGCTCTTGATAGGAAATATTCCCCAAAGCATCTACAATTTGAACCACTTTTCTAACAGGTTTAGTAATTCTTGCCGCCCCTCTGATTGCACTTCTTACAGTACTCGAGGCTGCGCTTCTTGCCGCTCCTCTTACTAATAATCTTAAGAATTGCCATTGGGAATGGGCTTTTGGAACAAATAAACAAGTTGTTATTATGAATATGATAGTCAAACGAACTTTTTTTGAATAAATCATTTTAATTAAGTTATAATTTTAAATAATTTTATTTAAGTCTTCAGAATATTATTTCTGATAAAATGTCGAGGCACTTTTGACAAATGATAGTTGAAAAATATAAAATTCGTAGATAACAAATAGTTGTTAAAAACCATAAAGCAAAGATATGTTTTTTTTTGAATAAAAAATTTTTTTCAATAAAAAAGCCAAAGAAAATATAGAAAAAAAGCTACCCCCCAGTATAAAACATCAAAAATAAGGTTTCAAAAGCAAAAAACAGTATTTTAAAACTAAAACCTACAAGAAAAAATATTTCGGAGACATGAAAAAATATTTGGACAACAAGAAAAAATATTTTGGGAAGAAGAAAAAATATTTAGACGACATAAAAAAATATTTGGACAACATAAAAAAATCCGCCTCGCATGTGCGAAACGGATTTTTTTTATCCCTATTTTCATCGGATTTTAGGGGAAAATACTGGGGGGGAGCGTTTTTTTCTTAATTTCCTTCGCCCGAAACGTCTTCGCCACTTGGTTCGTCTTTCAATTCAACGCCGCGTGGATTTTCTTCTTCTTTTCGGGGCGCGGGTGGAGTAGGAGCAGATGGCGCAGTGCCTTCACTCGCTTTTGCACCAATATAACCCGCTTGGCTAATGCCCATCAACATCAATTCGGTCGAACCAAATTCTGCAAACGAACCCGTTGCCGCAAATTTATAAATAAAAATACACATAAAAATGACCGAAAACACAACCGATTGAAACCGATTGATGCTCACCCCACGCGCATCGGACAAAATATCGCCAATGAAACTCGACTTGTCTTTGCCGCCACGTTTGCGCACGACTGCCATTTTTGCGATTTCGCCCGTCCCGTTTTCGTCGTTTTGATTCGACGTGTCCACCAAACTTCCGCTCACCAACGTACCCACGCTGATGCCCATCAAAATGACCGTGCTTTGGTTGATGATGCCGTTAAATTCGCCTTTATAAGCGCAAGCCAAAATGAAACAACACGCAATAATGAGCGTCCAGATAAACAATTGCGTTCTCGACAAACTGTATGGCGCACGTCCCGTCGTGGCTACTCTCGCGTTTTTGTCGCGCAATACTTCACTTTTTTTTGCCAACATTGCCGCGCCAATCAAAATGGCGGTGATGAGCATATAGCCCATTAAAACTGCTCTATCCATAATTAAAATTTGATTTTTTTAAATGAGAAATTTTTTATTGATTATTGAAATGATAGACATAACAAAAAAGATACCGCAACAAAAGTACAAATAAAATTTAAAACACATTCTTTTTTGTAAAAAAACTTATTTTTTTTAGATTTTACTCATTCTGTTGCGCAGCAAATGGTCTGCCAAAACCATGGCGGTCATGGCTTCGACGATGGGAACGGCGCGGGGAACCACGCAAGGGTCGTGTCGTCCGCGTCCCGTGACTTCTATGGCGTTTCCGTCGGTGTCCACCGATTTTTGCGGCAAAATGATGGTGGCAACGGGTTTAAAAGCCGTTCGGAAATAGATGTCCATTCCATTAGAAATGCCGCCTTGAATGCCGCCCGAATGGTTCGTTTGGGTCGAAAATGCCCCCCCCCCAGTATATTCGCCCCCCGACCCCCCCGAAGGAGGGGAGAACCCTTCGGGCGAGATGCTTTTTGGCTCGAAAGCATCGTTGTGTTGGCTTCCGCGCATGGTCACGCCCGCAAAGCCCGAACCATATTCAAATCCTTTTGCCGCGTTGATGCTCAACATGGCTTTTCCTAAATCGGCATGTAATTTATCAAAAGCGGGTTCGCCCAAACCTACGGGACAATTTTTGACAACACACGCCACAATGCCACCAATGGTATCACCTTCTTTCTTAATTTGTTGAATCAAGGCAATCATTTTTTCCGCAACTTCCAAATCGGGGCAACGAATGGGCGTGCTTTCTAGATTATTAAAATCAATATTTTCAAAAGCATGTTGCAAAGCAATGTTTCCAACTTGACTCACATATCCATAAATCTGAATGTTTAAAGTTTTCAAAAACAACTTTGCGACGGCTCCTGCGGCGACTCTTGCGGCAGTTTCGCGAGCGGAAGAGCGTCCGCCGCCTCGATAATCTCGATTTCCCCATTTTTCATGGTACGTAAAATCAGCATGTGAGGGTCTAAATTTATTGGCGATATGCGAATAATCTTTGGAGCGTTGGTCTTCGTTTTTTATGAGCAAGGCGATGGGTTGCCCCGTCGTTTTTCCTTCAAAAACGCCGCTCAACACTTCCACGCGGTCTGCTTCGTCGCGTTGGGTGACAATTTTTGATTGTCCGGGTCGTCGTCTGTCGAGTTCGGTTTGTATGAAATCGAGGTCAAAAACCAATCCTGCGGGGCAACCGTCTATGGTTACGCCAATGGCTGCGCCGTGCGATTCGCCGAAAGTGGTCATGCAAAACGCCTTTCCAAAAGTATTTCCACCCATGTAAAATGATTATTATTTATAAAAAATGCTTACAATTAATTGGTATATAATTTTTTTTTAAGAATTTCTCTTGCCGCAAAAGTAACTTTTTTTGAAAAAAAATGTGATTATCCGCAGATTTTTATCATCTTTGCGGCGATTTAAGATTTGTTTTTTAGAAGTTTTACTAAATAAAACGTAGAGAATGGGCAAAATTATAGCGATTGCAAACCAAAAAGGCGGCGTTGGAAAAACCACCACGTCCATCAATTTGGCAGCGTGTTTGGCTGTTTTAGAGAAAAAAGTGTTGATTGTTGATGCCGACCCGCAGGCAAATTCGACATCGGGCGTGGGCGTAACCACAACCGATGAAGATTATAACGTATATGATTGTCTCGTCAATGATGCCGACCCAAATGATGCCATTTGTGAAACTTCAACGCCCAATTTATTTGTCATTCCTTCTACCGTTGATTTGGTGGGCGCGGAACTCGAACTCATCAATCGCACCCGTCGCGAATACGTGATGCGCGACTTTTTGGAAAAAATCAAAGACCAATTCGACTATATTTTCATTGACTGTTTGCCTTCGTTGGGCTTGATTACGGTCAACGCGCTCACTGCCGCCGACACCGTTCTGATTCCCGTGCAATGCGAAATCTTTTCGCTCGAAGGATTGAGCAAGTTGAAAAATACCATCAATTTGGTCAAAAAACAGCTCAATCCCGCGCTCGAAGTCGAGGGCGTTTTGTTGTCTATGTACGACCCGCGTTTGCGATTGGCAAATATCGTGTTGAACGAAATCCGAACCCATTCAAAAGATTATGTCTTTGAAACCGTTATCCACCGTTCTGCGCGTGTTGCCGAAGCACCAAACATGCACCAACCCGTGATTTTGTATGACGCATCGTGCAAAGGTTCTGTCAACTTTTTGAATCTTGCCAAAGAATTTTTGATTAGAAACAAGGACAAAGTCAGTCGGGCTGCCGAAACGGTGTGAAATAAAAACAACTTTGAGAAAATCATTTATAACTAATTTTTTACTACAAAATCACGCATTCGTTTCATGGCAAAGGCGAAAAAAGAACAACTCGGCAAAGGTTTAGCCTCTTTGTTGGGCAATATTGAAAGGGAAGTAAACGAAAATCCGCAAAAAGTGGTCAAGGAATTGACCATGAATTTTGCGATGGTTCCCATTGATTCCATCGAACGTTATACGGGACAACCTCGAACTGAATTTGACGAAACACTCATCACCGAATTGTCGGAATCTATCCGCGTGCATGGTGTGATTCAGCCTTTGACCGTCAGAAT
>JBJOPA010000389.1:0-5464 GCA_046051005.1 Bacteroidota bacterium | reverse complement strand
AGGGTTCTGAAAATGGTCAACGACGGTTTTCCTGCGCGACTGATGCTCATTTTGCCTGCGATGCTGGGGTGTTCGCCGATGGGTTTTTCGACTTCAATTTCGTCGGCATGAACGATGCCATCGAGTAGGGCGATGTAAATTTTTTGAACCGTTTTATGCTCAAATTGCATGGACAAATGACGGTGCGCCGCCTCCGTTTTTGCAAAACACAAAATGCCGCTCGTCTCGCGGTCGAGCCGATGGACGATAAAAATTTTGCCATATAACTTCGTCAACTCACCTGCTACGCTTGGTCGGTCGGAAAGCGAACGGTCGGGAATGGTCAACACGTCGGGCGGCTTCGACACAATGAGGAAGGCTTCGTTTTCAAATAGAATTTCAATTCCGTATTTCATGGCGCAAAGTTACGCAAAACCATTGCATTTGGGCAATCATTTTTTAATTTTCACCCTTTTTTATCGAAAATGACCGTCAAATACTGGGGGGGGGCGTTTTTAGGGAAAATGAATCCAAAAATGTATCAAAATGTTATAAAAAATATTCTTTTTAAAAAATAATAAAAAAAATGTAAAATAGTTGTCACAAAATTTGCGGTGTTGTGTTATATATTCGACAACAGCAAAAAGCAACTTTCAATAGAAAATTTCTTTTTGAGTTGATAATCCCTTGAATTTTATTATCATTATTTTTACAAAATCGTTATTTTTAACAATTCTCAATTATTTAAAATTATTTATTATCATGAACAAAATGATTAAAAAATCTAAAATTGCAGTCACAACATTTGGCATTTTTGCTTTTGCCACTGTTTCTTTTGCACAAAAGTTGCCCGTAGATTTGGGCGTAAATGTAGGCGGAAACCTCAATTTCATCAACATCAACGGCGAAAAACCTTCGGTTGGTTTGTTGCCGGGCTATCAAGTGGGCGTGTTTGCGCAAATCTCTCCAAAAAGCGTGGTCGGCAAATTTTTCGCTTTCAATGCGGGTTTGATGTACGTCAACAACAACAAACAACAATGCGGAACCGCTACGACAGCGGCAACGCTTGACGGCACAACCGCCACTTCATCGGGTTGCAGTTTGAGCGAAACGCCTGCCGCAGGTCGCATGGTTTTGAAAACCACCAACGGCTATTTGACTGCGCCTTTCACGTTCCAATTCAAGCCGTTCAAAGGTTTTAGCGTCAACGTTGGACCGCAAGTCAGCTATTTGTTGTCGTCTATTGCATCGGGCAAAGCGGCGTTTCAACGGTTGAATGGCTCGGTAGATGTGCAAAATTTGGCATACAATTATTTGTCAGACCAAGCGGGTCAAGTGGGTGGCGCGTATGCGAGTCAATTGGACAGCACGCGACGGGCAGTTTCGACGAATGGTTCGTTGTTCAATCGCACCGATTTGGGCATCAATTTGGGTTTCTCGATTCAATTGACCAAGCGTTTGGGCATTGATTTGCGTACAAATTATGGTTTGATGGACGTGGTGAACGACGTTTATCAGTCAAGAACCGCCGCCACAACGACCAACCGCAACGTGACGGGGCAGGTAAATGTCACATATTTATTGTTTGGCAGCAGTTTTCCAAAAAAATCGAGTGGCGAAGTGAGCTTTGTGTTTCCAAAACCATTGCCCGTTGCTGTGAATGAATAAGAAAAAAGTTAAAAAATAGTTTTATCGAACCTCGTACACGCCTGTGTACGAGGTTTTTTTTTGCTAAAAATGGCTTGGATACTGGGGGGTAACTTTTTTGAGATTATTTTTTATTGTTTTTTAATTTTTTTTATGAAATTCAAAAAAACATTATTTATTGATAATCAGTTGCAAACAAATATTGATTTTTAAAAATATAATAATTTTTAATTTTTCGGAACGATGTTGTTCATTTCGGCACGATATTTTTGTATATGTATTTGTTGAAAGTTTAAAATGCTATGGAGAAATGAAATAAACTTTTGATAAAAAATGTATTTGATGAAACGCCATTTTTTTGATTGTCACAGATTGTACAAAAAAAAATAGCATTTTGGCAGAAGTCGGTATCAAAGTTGCAAGATAGAAAGTATCTGCAATTAGAAAATCAGCTTTACAAATTATGAGAAATTAAATGTTATGAGAAAGAATATAAATCACAATAAAATCTTTGTTTCAATCTGCAACTACCCCTTTTAGAGCCTCTTAACGGTTGGTCGAGTAATTACTTTGGACAACATTAGTAATCTAAAATTTTTCAATTTTTTTCCACTTAAATTATTAATTATTAAAATTTTTTAAAAAAAACTTTAAAAAAAATTGTTATCACAATGAAAAATGTTAAAATTGCATTAGCTATCCTCGCAGCTTCTTTCGCGGCAACCAGCGCACAAGCCCAAATGATGATTACGGAATCGTTCAAAGTCAATTTGGAGTGCAACGCAGCACCGTGCAAAAAGCAACTCATTGATGCGCTTTACACGAAAGGTGTAAAAAATGCGGATTGGGACGTGGAAACCCGTACTTTGACGGTGACTTACGACCCAAACAAAATTGCCATCAATGACATCCGCCACCGTGTGGATAGCGTCGTGCAAGAGTCGGCTGCGGCAGACAACAACAACGGCAAAAAGGTGCAACGTTAATTTCGTTGTGCGTGCTACGCCAAAAAAAATTGCGTTCGATTCTTAATCGAGCGCAATTTTTTTTGTTAAATTTGGTTTTATTTAGCTTTTATTTTTTTCTTTATTTTTTCTTTCGGGCTGCTTTTTCTCTTTTTGCCTTTTCTCTTTCGCGGTCTTTTTTCTCTTCTTCTTTTTGTTTTTTCTCGAAAGCGGCTTTGGCTTTTTCGCGTTTTTCCTTTTCTTTTTTGCGGTCGGCTTCTTCTTTTTCACGCTGACGACGGTCGCCCGGCGTTTCTTTTTCGTTCTTTTTTTCGACCTTTTTTTCTTCTTTTTTCTCCTCTTTTTTCTCTTCAACTTTTGCAGGTGCGGCGGCAATGGCAGCAGCAGCGACCGCCGCAGTTGCCGCCACAGCAGGCACAACCGCGCTGTTTTGAGCCGTGTCGCTGACCGCTTTTGGCGTAACTTCTTCGATGGTTGACCGATTGGCGGGCGCGTCGCGCAAGAGCGTGAGGAGTTGGTCTTTGCCTTTATATTTCATCAAAATTTGTAATGTATCGCTGTTGATATAAGCAATTTTGACGGTTTTGGGCGTTGCGCCTTCGCGGATTTGGTCGTGCGTGAGCAAAAAACTATCTTTTATTTGATAATTTCCTTCTTCGTGAACATTGAGCGTTGAGTTGAAAATATACTTCCCGCCGCTCGTGATTTCCAAATTAACTTTTTCGCGCTCGATAGGCACAATGTCTTCGCACTCGATGAGTTGCGCGGCGAACCATTTGCCTTGCAATTTTTTTTCAATATCACTTCGACAAGCGACGAGCGACAATGCCAAAACGATAGGAGAATATTTTATGAATTTTCTAAATGTCATGCAAACTTTTTTATAAAATGTGTGGTGTAAACGTCTTGAAAATGCCCCCCCCCAGTATAAATCACTTTTTAGGCGGCGTTTTAAATGAATTTTGATGCAAATAATGCAAAAAACTTTTATTTCTTGTATCTTTGCACCGCTTTTTGATTGGATTGGTGGAGAAAAAAGCCAATTTAAATTTTTCAAAGTGTTTGAAAAATTGCGCAAAATAACAAAAAAATATTGACAAATCACCAAATCTATTGGCAATCAATTTGTTAATGTTTTTTGGAAAAAGAAAATTAATATTTTGGAAAAGAAGCAAAAAATGCTTTCGAGAGAGGTAATTGTTTAAAATAAGATTTTTATTGCAAATTTTAAATGCTGTAAATCAATTATTTGAAAATACAGATTTGTTGTAATGTAACAATCAAAAAACAAGCCAAAAAATATAACGCACCAAAAAAATGAAAAAATGGTAAAGATTGGAAACGTAGAAATTGCAGAATTTCCCCTCATGCTTGCGCCGATGGAAGACGTGAGCGACCCGCCGTTTAGAGCGTTGTGCAAAAAACATGGCGCGGACATGATGTACACCGAGTTCATTTCGAGCGACGGACTCATCCACGATGCCTTGAAAAGTTTAAAAAAATTGGATATTTACGACTACGAAAGACCAATTGGGATTCAATATTTTGGTGGACAACTCGACTCCATGATTGCCGCTGCGGGCATTGTCGAACGCGCCAATCCAGACGTGATTGACATCAATTTTGGTTGTCCCGTAGCAAAAGTGGCGTGTAGAATGGCGGGCGCAGGTTTGTTGCAAAACATTCCAAAGATGATTGAATTGACCAGCGCGGTCGTAAAATCAACCAATAAACCTGTCACCGTCAAAACGAGATTGGGTTGGGACGACGACACCATTAACATTGTTGATGTTGCCGAACGCCTTCAAGATGCGGGCATTGCTGCCCTCACGATTCACGGGCGTACGCGCAAACAGATGTACAAAGGCGAGGCAAATTGGGAATGGATTGCAAAAGTGAAGCAAAATCAGCGCATGAAAATCCCCATTTTTGGAAACGGAGACATTGATTCGCCTGAAAAAGCATTGTTGTATCGCAACCGATACGGCATTGATGGCATCATGATTGGTCGCGCCGCGATTGGTTATCCTTGGATTTTCAATGAAATAAAACATTTTTTCAAGACGGGAACGCATTTGCCGCCGCCGACGGTTTCGGAACGGGTCGAAGCGGTGCGGCAACATTTGCTGAAAGCCATTGAGTGGAAAGGCGAGCGAACGGGTTTGTTGGAAACGCGACCGCATTACACCAATTATTTTCGCGGTTTGCCGAACATCAAGACGTTTAGAATGCAGCTCGTGACGCTCGACAATTTGCCCGAAGTATTGGCAGTTTTGGACGACATCGAAACGCATTACAACGAATTGGAATTAGAAACAGCATAAAAAAAGTACCCCCCCAGTATAAAACGGTTTTTTTTAAAAAATAAATACACATTTTAATTTCGCAATTTTGCTGAATTTGAAATGTGTATTTTTTTGTGACTTATTTTTTCGATATTTTTTTATACAAATGTAAAACGATTTTAAAATGAAAAGGCGATTATTTTTAAAAAGCATGGCAGTTTTGTCGGCTACTCCTTTGTTGAATGCGTGCAACGACAGTGAAACACCTACCGCATCTTGGAAAGTATTGGTCATCGGCGGCGGCGCGTCGGGCTTGTATGCCGCGCAATTGCTGTTGGACAAAGGTTATTCTGTGACGGTTTTGGAAGCCGCCGACCGTTGGGGCGGTCGCGTGCGAACGTTGTCGGGTTTTGCAGATTTTGACATCGAATTGGGTGCGGAAGAAATTCACGGCGCAAGTTCGGTGCTGCGACAATGGGCAAAAGATGTCAAAGCATCCGTAGTTTCGAGCAATACCGAAGATTATTTTGACATGCAAACCCGTTTTGCTTCCGAAACGAATTTATCGGGGAATGCGGATTTGTTGGC
>JBJOPA010000388.1:0-34617 GCA_046051005.1 Bacteroidota bacterium | reverse complement strand
GTAATAGTATTTTAACCATCTGTTTTTTTAGTATAACCACGCTTGCCGCGCAAAAAGTGGGCGTTAATGTAATCGGTTTGCCCGTTACAACTTTGGACGTAAACGGTTCCGCCAGTTTGCGTGAAGGTGCTGCATTAACGGTGGTCGCAGGCACAAATAATGATGTTGCGTTAGGCAATTTTAGCATATTTAGGCTTCCGATACTGGGGGGGGGCATTTCTATCACTGGTTTTGCAGGTGGAAACGACGGACGTATCCTAACCTTGCTCAACGGCAGTGGTCAAACGTTGACGTTGGTCAATCAATTAACATCAAGTGCCGCCAATCAAATCACAACGGGAACCAATGCGGACATCACGATTTCAAACAACGGTAGCGTTACTTTAATTTATAACAGCACGTTTACCAAATGGTTGGTCACCAGTGTTCAAAGTGCCGTCGGCACCAATTGGAGTATCAACGGCAATACTACGGGCAGTACCAACTTTTTAGGAACTACCAACGTGCAAGACTTGGTTTTCAAGACCAACAACACCGAAATGGGGCGTTTTAATAGTAGCGGTACGTTAGGCTTTGATGTTGCCAATCATTTTGCTGCGGGTAGCAGCGGTGCCATTAATAACAATCTAACTGCCGTCATTAGTGAGAATTATACCAGTGTTCCTACTTTGGCTACTGCAAGTTTGTACTTATATCAAACCAGAACCGAAGCAAGTCCTATTTCTACGACTGATGCTTATGGTATCAACAATGAATTGACGTATAGAATTAGTGGCAACGCTACAACAGGTGCTGGTTATGGCATTAGAAGCCGCTTAAATACTGATGGTAATTACGGATTTAAAACATTATCAAGTGGTTTGTACATTACCAGTGTCGGGGGCAGTAGCGCAGCGCAAGAACGCGCTATGGGTGTTTACGGTATTACCCAAAATGATGGTACGGGTACTATCAATGATGGGACAGGTTTGTACGGTGACGTAACAAGTGTCAGTACAGGTACAGTTACCAATGCTTCGGGTGTAACAGGTTGGGCATTTATTAATGGAACAGGAACATTAACCAATGCGTTTGGTTTTCGAGGTGGTACGGGTCTCAATGCTGCTGCGACGGGCAATATTATAAATGGTTACGGTGGTTCATTTGATAGCTACAATGCTGGTAATAATACGGGTGTTAAAGGCACGGCTTATGTTGCCAAAGCAGGAACTTATACCAATCACTTTGGCGGCAACTTTACTGCTTACACAGACCATGCTTCTGCCACCAGTAACAATGTTTACGGTATTTATTGCAATGCGTATAGACAAACAGGCAGTTTAAACAACGCTTATGGTGCTTATTTTAATAGCGTGGGTGCAGCTGTTACTAATTATGGCATTTACGCCAACGTTGGCAACAGCGCAACCAATAATTATTTGTTATACGGCAACGTAACCAATGGCGTAAACACCGATTGGGGTGTTTATATTACAGGGGAAGACAAAAACTATTTTAGCAACAACGTAGGCATTGGCACCAATACGCCTACGTCTAAACTATATGTGAGTGGCGAAAACTCTCCTGTCATCACCGTTACTGGCAACGGGACTGCCAATACCGATGCTTACACACAAGGTGGCATTCATTTCTACGAGGCTGGCAACAGCAACTGGGGCTTTATTACCGATATGATAAGTCCTACTTTGTTGAGTACCAAATATGACAATTTAAATGCCTATCGTATTAGAACTATTTTAAGCGGTGTTCAAACTGATGCCATAACCGTTCTTCAAAACGGTAGAGTTGGCATTAATTTGGGCAACGACATTGGCGCAAAGTCCATGTTGGAACTAAATGGCTCTTTTGCTACACCCATTAACTTCACCGCCAGTAATATGACGCTTGGCGACAATCATTATACCATTGTGTTGACTGGTGCGGCAACCATTACTTTGCCAACTGCCAGCACCGTTGCCAGAAGAATGTATGTAATTGTCAATAATTCGGGCAGCGTTAGAACCATTAGTAGTTATGTTCCCTTTGGTGGCGGCACCGCTACTACTGTTGCCAACGCTAGTAGCATTACCGTTCAGTCCGATGGCATAAATTGGTATAGAATCCAATAAAAAAATAGCATTTGGCTTTAAAATTGTATAGTGTTTAACTATAATATCTTGATGGATACTTAACTTATAAGTATCCATTCTTTTTTAAATAACTCCACTAACGCATTTATTTTAATGAGAAACGTATTTTTATTCATTGCTTTATTTTTTGTTACCACGCTTGCCGCTCAAAAGGTGGGCGTTAATATTGTTGGCTTGCCCGTTACTACTTTGGACGTAAATGGTTCTGTCAGTTTGCGCGAAGGAACTACGTTAAGCATCAGCGCAGGCGCAAATAATGACATTGTTTTAGGAAATTTTAGTGTGTTTAGGCTTCCAATACTGGGGGGGGGTGTTTCTGTCAGTGGTTTTGCTGGTGGAAACGACGGACGTATGCTAACGTTGCTCAACAATAGTGGACAAACGCTTACCGTCGTCAATCAATTGACTTCAAGTGCCGCCAATCAAATCACGACGGGTACAGGTGCAAACATCGCCATTGGCAATAATGGTTCCGTTAGTTTATTGTACAATGCAACGCTATCCAAATGGGTAGTGGTTGGCGTGCAAGGGGCTATTGTTAGTGTAGTAAATAATGATTGGACCTTAACAGGCAACGCGCTTACGGTTGATGGCACCAATTATATCGGAACCAGCGACAACATTCCTCTAAATTTCCGTATAAATGGACAAAAGTCGGGTAGAATTGGCACCGTTGGTGACACTTATTTTGGTTATCAAGCTGCCAATGGCATGACAAGCGGTCAAAACAACACCGCTTTTGGCTATCAGTCTTTATTTTCTAACACCAATGCTTGGGGAAACACTGCGTTTGGTTATAAATCTTTATACAGCAACACCGTTGGCACTAAAAATACTGCCATTGGCGACAGCAGCATGTTTGCTACGACTACGGGTTCTGGAAATACTGCCATCGGTTTCTATACTTTGATGACCAACACAACAGGCAACGGCAACATTGCCATTGGTCAAGATGCGTTAAAAGTCAATACGGTTGGTAACAACAATGTTGCCATTGGTCAAGCTGTTTTACAAAGCAATACAACGGGTATTAACAACACAAGTGCAGGTCAAGCCAGCATGGTGTTGAATACAACGGGCGTTAACAACACTGCTTTTGGTCAATCTGCTTTGTTTAACAACGTCGTTGGTGACAACAACACCGCCATTGGCAGCGCAACGTTGTACAACAACACAGGAAGTGGCAACGTCGGTGTCGGCAACGCTTTGTACAGCAATACCATTGGTATCAGCAACACTGCAACGGGTGTCCAAGCTATGAATAACTTTTTAAGTGGTAATAATAACGTTGCCAATGGCTATCAAGCATTGGCGGGTAGTGGTACAACGAGTGCCAATACGGGAAGCAACAACGTAGGCATTGGTTTTCAAGCGATGTCTAACGTTTCAAGTGGTGCGGGGAATGTTGCGGTTGGCTATCAAGCAGGTAGTTTCAATCAAACTGGTGCTAACAATGTTTTCGTTGGCAACGGAGCCAATGCCAGTGGCACCAATTTTACCAACGCTACTGCCATTGGTTACAACGCTGTTGTCGGAGCCAGTAGCAGTCTGATACTGGGGGGTACGGGTGCTGATGTTGTGAAAGTCGGTATTGGCACAACAACCCCTGCTTATGCTTTACACGTTATCAGTACGCCTGCGGACGTTGCTAATGGTGGTACCGTTAGAGCAACTGGTACAATGACTTCTGCCACCAATGCGCAATCCAGTATTCAGGGCTTGGCACGTGTCAACGCTGCTGCCGCAACGACTGCTACTTACTCTGGTATTTTTGGTTGGGCTGAATCTTTAAACACCAATACCAGTGGTGCGGTTGTGAGTGGCATGTATGGTCAAATCTATCAAAGCGTCAATGGTGCAACGATTGGCAATGCTATTGGCGTTACTGGTCAAATTTATAATGCCTCTACCAGTTCTATTACCAATGCCTATGGTGTCAGAGTCGAAACTCCTGCTAATGCTGGGGGGGGGACGATTAGCAACGTTTACGGTGTTTATATCAAGCCGCAGACTTTAGCAGGCAGTACCAACTACGGTGTTTATGTGGAAGGCAGCACGCAAAACTACTTTGGTGGCTATACGGGCATCGGCGTTACTGTTCCAACTATGCAATTAGAACTTTCCGAAGGCATTAAAGTGCCAAATACGACCAGCAGTATTACAGGTGTTGTGTATAAAGGTACAAGACGTTTTATCCATAACTACAAACCCAGTGCAAACGATGGTTTTAATACTTTCGTTGGTATTGATGCAGGCAACTTTACAATGGCAAGTGCCACCACTTGGGAAGCAAGCTACAATACGGGTGTTGGCAACCTCGTGCTTCGCAATCTAACAACTGGTGCAGGCAACACAGCAGTTGGCAACAACTGTCTTGCCAATACGACCACAGGCAGTTGGAATGCGGCTGTTGGTAATAATACTTTGGGTGCCAACACAACGGGCAGTGCCAATACAGGTTTTGGTACAGGTACTTTGTCTCTCAATACAACTGGCTCTAGCAATGTGGCTTTGGGTCAATCAAGTTTAAGAGACAACACAACAGGCAATGGCAATGTTGCAATTGGCGTATCGGCTTTACAAGTTAACAATGGAAACAATAACGTGGCGATTGGGCTTGCTGCATTGGGTCTCAACAGTTCTGGTGCTGAAAATGTGGCTGTTGGAGAATCTTCCTTAACTTCACTAACAACTGCTTCTTTCAACACAGCGATTGGTAAAAATGCAGGTGGAAGCACTACAACGGGTGGTAACAACGTCTTTGTCGGTTACAATACTGGGGGGGGCAACACCACTGGCACTGGCAACGTTGTAATAGGTTATACAGCTGGTCTGACATTAGGCGCAGGTAATAATAATGTTACTTTAATTGGTAATGCTGCTAACGTAACTGCTCCTGGTTTTACCAATGCAATGGCATTGGGCAACGGAGCCAGCGTGAATGGCAGCAACAAAGTAGCGATTGGCAACACCGCCATCACCAATATTCAAGGTCAGGTTGGTTTTACGACCTTTTCTGACGGTCGTTTCAAGACCAATGTGAGAGAAAATGTGGTGGGTTTGTCTTTCATCAATGCGCTCAGACCCGTTACTTACACGGTCGAGATAAAAAAGCTCAACGCCTTTTTAGGTCAGACCAATGCAGACACTGCCGCCGTGCGTGTTGCTGAAAATAAGATTCAAAGTGGCTTTATTGCGCAAGAAGTGGAAGCCACAGCGCGCAAGTTAGGCTACGATTTCAGTGGCGTTAAAGTGCCGACACATGCGGGTGACAATTATGCGTTGACGTATTCAGATTTTGTGATGCCATTGGTGAAATCGGTTCAAGAATTAGACAAAAAAGTTGAAAGACTGGAAAAAGAAAATGCCGAACTAAAAGCAAAAATGGAAGCATTTGAAAAAAGATTGGCTGCGTTGGAAGGAAAATAATAGAGAAACAAAGGCATTGAAAAACCTTTCAATATTGGAAACACCAATGTTGAAAGGTTTTTTAATGCAAAGCTGCGTAAAATGGGCTTGGATACTGGGGGGGGGCTATTTTGGCGTGTTCGCGAGTTTTTCAATCAAAACAGGAAAGTTTGCATGATTGTAATTCGAGAAGTTACGCTCATATTTTATTGGAAACTTATAAACTTTCGTAAAGTCGTCCATCAATTTATTGAAACGCTTGGTTTCCTCTTCGCGCAAGTTGCGAGAATTGGGCTTCGGGAAATAAGAAATGTGGGCAATGGAGCCATCACGATTCCAAAAGACATAGAAATATAATTTCATGCCATCTGTTTCTACGCCTTGCTGTTTCGCAAAAGTTTCGAGATGTTTGAGCAGATGGAGCCACGCATAATAAGCGGTTTCCATGTCGTTGTGACAGGCTTCGACGAGCGAAGTGCTGTAATTGCGTTGGGTTTTTTCAAACGTGCTTTCATCTACTTCGCCCAACACCGACACACGCGGGAGGGCAGCCGAGTCAAGTTTGGTTTCCGCTTTGACGGCAGTTGACGAAAATATTGCTAAAAAAAGCAAAGTCAAAAAATTTGGAGTTAAAATATTATTGTTTTTCATCACGTTGTAAATCTTAAATTATTTTTAGCGACGTTGCCTGACGGTCGTTGCCCAAATAGGTTGTTAAAAAATAGTGGAAAAGAATTTGATTGCGAGTGGTTGCCAAAACGAAGCGCAAAGATAATCAATATATCTTCCAAAAATACGCCGCAAATATGCTTCCAAAAAAACGCAAAAAAACATAAAACTCATCAAATTTAAATGTTAAAGTTTGTAAAATTTTAACGTTTTTTAAAAACATAGTCATTTTTTGACGAATATTTAAGCATTAAGTCACCAAACCGCGCCATTTGTCGGGCGGATTGCCACCGTCGGTCGGCTTGGTAAGCCGCTACGCCGATGCCTTCTGTGGGGTTTTGAAACTGTAAGGCTTTGTCCAAACAATAGAAAAAACGGTTGGTATCGCCTTTCATCAACATGAGTTCGGCATAGGTGTCCCACGTATTACCGTTGTTATAGTCGGCAATAAGTGCTTTTTTGAGCGCGTCTTCGGCGGCGGCATAATTTTTTTTATCCATATAAAAATAGGACAAATTGTTATAAGGTGTTGCAGAATTGGGCAACAAGCTAATTCCTTTTTCATATTTTGACAAAATATCGGTATCTTTTGCATTCGTTTTTTGCAACATATATGCCCAATTTGCATTTATCCAACCCAACGCTTTTTGTTTATCCAAAAAAATGCTATTCCAGTTGTTTTTGTCAATTTTATTGGCAATTTCGATGGCTTCTTGTGCAATGGCGGTGAAAGTACTGGGGGGGGCTTGTTGGTTTTCCAGCGTGATGACTTGTTGGGTCAACACGTTGAGCCACTGCGTGTAAGTTGCCAAATCATCTGGAAAAATGGCTTGCATTTCTAGGATTCGTGCGCGTGCGGCGTTCCAATCTTGCCGCGCCATTTCCAAATTGGTCATGCTCAAAAACCATTGCAACCGCTCGTGTTGATAGTTTTTAGCATTTTTTTGATTATTTAAATTAAAATCAATGGTCTGCAAAAGCTGTTCGGCAGCGGCAAATTGCCCTTTGTCGAGGAAATAATAGACCAAATACTGGGGGGTGGTCTGTTTGATGAGAAAAACCGCCGCTTGGAGGAAAAGCGAGTCCAAATGCTCCGAATTTTGTATCGAAAAAGGCTGCGCCACCGCATCGGGCAAATGCAGATTGAGTTGCAACGCCTCGCCGTCGCGGGTGATATGCCCTTTTATCGTATTATCTTTTTTTCCTAACAACAATTTTCCCACTTGGAAAAGCGATTGCAAATCGAAATAACCCGCTCGACTGCCCGATGCAAAATGTAGCGTCGGTTGGCTCGCAATTTTTCGATAGGCTTCTGGATTTCGTTCGTCGTAATATCGTTTTGATAAAATATGTTGCACTTCGGACAACACTTTTTCGACCACTACGTCGCCCGAATAGCCGCGCTCGACGAGTGACGGCGGCACGCTGAACGGCTCGACGGTGTAACTTTCATTGACATAAACCTTGCGGAACGCCCACAAAATCCAGATGACGAGGAACAAAACAAAGACGCGACCCATAAATTTGAGTATATTGTCGCCATTTTTTACAAATTTCAGAAAGTCAAAATTTTTCCAACGAAGTTGGATATTTGTCCAAATATTACGCAAGCGATTCATCTTATTTTCAACTGTTTTTCGGATAACATTCTCAAAAAAAGCCCAATTTTAGGCATTTTTTAGCAAGTTTTTTCAAATTTTATAAAATAATATTCTTATTTTTTCAAAAAAACCTTAAAAAAAAGCGACGCAACGAGTTTCCGAAACTCGTTGCGTCGCTTTTTGGGCGTTTGAAAGTGGTTTTTATTTATTCCAAAATGCGGAAACCAATTTGTCTAAAATGCGGCTGATAAATCGGCGTTCTTCGGTCACGATGTCGGCGGTTCCGCTCATTTGTTGCTCAAAATTGATGGTTTTTCCGTAGGTCGTTTTTAGTCCGTTGGGCAATCTTACGCGAACGGAAGTCGTGGTGCGGTCTTTGGGCAACAACGATTTGCTTTCGACTTGCCCAATCACCAAGCCATTTTGCTGATACGGATAGCTGTCAAATTTTATTAATACCTTTTGCCCTTCGCGTACTTTTCCCGACCCAAAAAGTGGCACCGAAGCCAAGCCAATCATGCCGTCGCCCGTGAGTGGCACGACCGCCATGACCTCGTCTCCGTCCTTGACATTTTGGTTTTGCGCCCAAAAATTGTTGAAAAAACTAACTTTTCCAGCGATTGGGGCGGTCAGCAAATAGCGTTGTTTCCACAAATTGATGGTGGTGCGCAACTGGTTGACAGACTCGATGATGGTGGCATATTTGAGGCTCGAATTTTCTTTTACATTTTGTTCTGTCCCCAAAATATCTTTGTTGATTTGCAGGATTTGGTTGTTAAATTCGCCAATTCTGGATTTGATATTTTGAATTTCACGTTCGGCGTTGGTTTCTTTTAACTTTGCGTCTTTGAGTTCGTCGGGCGAAATGGGGGAGTTGGATTCAGAATATAATTTCTGTTTTTGCATGAAATTATCTTTTGCAATTCGATAATTGGTTTCTGCATTTCGTTGTTTGTCTTGTTCCGTTTTGATGAGTTTTTTCAATCCTTCGATTTGTTTTTGAAAAGCATCAATATTTTGCGCGCCAAAATTTTCTCTATTTTTGAAAGAAAATTCCTTTAAATTTTGAACCAAAACGGAATAAATAGGTTGGATTTCGCCCAAAATAAGGTTTGGATTGGGTTGAAATGCCGCTAATACTGGGGGGGGGGCAATTTCGAGGTCTCGAATGTCATTTTCAACTTTCAACACGTCGGCGTAGTTTGCGGTGTTTTGTAAGACGACCAACAAGTCTCCCGCTTGGATGCTATCGCCGTCTTTTACGAGCAATTGCGCCAAATATCCCGTCGTGCGTGCGACGACAGGCACGGGCGGCATGGCAGTTGTAATTTGAATATTTGCCCGAATAATGTCAGGATATTTAACATAATAACTCACCGCCGCCAAAATAGCGACACAAAAAAAGACAAAAGTGGTTCCCCAACGCACAATCCAAGAAGGCGGCGTTCCGAGAATCTCTTGCATGTCGTCGCTGCGTAGTTCTATTTTCTCAAATTCTTCCATTCAAAAATTAAAATTAAATGTTGATTTATGAACCCAATTCTAATTGATTTTTTACCAAACTGTAATATGCGCCGCGTTGCGCCACGAGTTGGTTGTGCGAACCTTCTTCGATGATTTCGCCTTTTTCTAACACTACAATTTTATCTGCATTTTTGACCGTCGAAAGGCGATGCGCTACGACAACGACCGTTTTTCCGCGACAAAATTCTTCCAAATTGTCCATTATCACAAACTCATTGTAGGCATCGAGGGCGTTTGTGGCTTCATCAAAAAAGATGAAATCAGGATTTTTATACACCGCTCGCGCAATCAACAATCGTTGTTTTTGACCCTGTGAAAGTCCCACGCCATCGTCTCCGATTTTAGTGTTGTAGCCCAACGGCAAAGTTTCCACAAAGCTCTGAATATTTGCAATTTTTACGGCGTTGAGGAGTTTTTTTCTGTCAATTACTTCGTCGCCGAGTGCAATATTTTTGGCAATAGATTCCGAAAAAATAAATCCGTCTTGCATGACTACGCCTACGCGCTCGCGCCAAATTTTTTGCAAAATGGAGTTCAAATGTACGTCACCGACACGCAAAACGCCTTCTGTTGGTGGATAAAAACCAAGCAAAAGCCGCAATAAAGTCGTTTTCCCGCTGCCCGAAGAACCTACAATCGCCGTTGTTTTGCCGCGCTCGACGGTGAGGCTCAAATTGTTTAAGACCTTTGGCGAGTGGACACTTCCGTACTGAAAAGTGACGCGCTCAAACGTCAAATTGCCCGTTTCTGGAACGAATAACATTTTGGGTTGCGTGTTTTCTTCGTCATCGCGTTGGTGGATTTCGTCGAGGCGTTCCAAACTGGTTTTGGCATCTTGGGCGGCTTGCAAAAAATGTACAATTTGTTCGAGCGGAGAATTGAGTTGCCCGATGATATATTCAACTGCCAACATTTGTCCGACCGTCAATTCACCTTTGATGACAGCGCGGGCGGCGATGAAAGTCACTAAAATATTTTTCAATTCGTTGATAAAAAAGCCACCTGCACGCTGATATTGCTCCAATGCCAAAAAATCTACGCTCACGCGAAACAATTTTGCTTGAATTCGCTCCCATTGCCAACGTTTTTGCCGCTCGGCATTGTGAATTTTGATGTCTTGCATGCCGCCAATCAACTGAATCAGATTGGACTGATTTTCAGACATTTGGTCGAAACGACGATAATCTAACTCCTTCCGTTTTTTCAAAAATATGGTGACATAAAAAATATAAATCACCGTAAAACCTAAATAAATGCCCGCTATTTTGAGGTTATAAAACAACAAAACGCAGTTGAAAACAATGAAATTGACGACCGAAAACAACGTGAAAATCGCCGTCGAAGTCAAAAAGTGTTCTACCCGATGATTGTCGTTGATGCGTTGAATGAGGTCGCCCGTGAGTTTGGAATCAAAAAATTTGACGGGCAATTTCATCAGTTTTATCAAAAAATCAGAAATCAAACTCATATTCACCCGCGTACCCACGTGCAACAAAATCCAACCACGAATAAATTCCATCGAGGTTTGTCCCAAAAATAAGGCAAGTTGTGCCATCAAAATCAACCAAACAAAATCAAGGTCTTGGTTGTTGATGCCCACGTCCACCACCGCTTGGGTCAAAAACGGTGCGATGACCTGAATCAAGCTGCCCACCAACAAACCCAACGTGAGTTGGCGCAACAAACTGCTATAACGTTTCAAATAAGTCCACAAAAAACGAAAACTCGATTTGTCAACTTTTTCTCCTTCGCGACTGTAAAATTCGGGGGCAGTTTCGAGCAACAACACGATGCCCACTTGCTCGCCATCGCGCATGTCGCTGCCCCAACCGTCCAAAAATTCGGCTTTTGAAATCTTATATTTTCCCGCCGCAGGGTCTGCCACGCGGACATACTGGGGGGTAATTTCATAGACCACGATGAAGTGATTTTGTCGCCAATGCGCAATCAAAGGCATCGGCAAACCGTCGGCAAGGCGGTCGTAAGTGATTTTTGCAGAAAGCGTATTGAACCCAATTTTTTCGGCAGCGTCGGAAATGTCTAGCAAATTTACGCCTTCTTTGCCTACAAAAGTGAGGTCGCGCAGGTAATCAATGCCATAAAAACGCCCATACCAACGCGCCACCATGCGAAGGCAAGTCGCCCCACAATCCATCGCATCAAGTTGTTTATAAAATGGAAATCGTTTTTTTGTTAAAGACATCATCTAAATGGTATTAAATCGGAGTGTATTTTTCTCTTATAAATCAAATTCGACATAATTTTAATAGAAAAAAATAACCAATAAGTATAATTAAAATACGATTGATGTTTTTTTCTAATCTATTCTAATGTCCAATAATCGTACCGACTACCCAATTTTTTGAAACCCCAAACTCACAAATTAGCAAACGGTTATGTGGCGTTAGCAAACGGAAATTTTGTAAGATAATTTATAGAATTTTTGATAAATTTTTGATGATTTTTAGGTGATTTGTGGATAAAAATTTAGTGGAAATGGATAGAAAAAATAGTTTTTGGATTTAAAAAAGTTAAAAAATAATGCTGGGTTTGATGCCTCGCACGTGCGTGTACGAGGCTCATTTTTTTTGTAATTTTAGGAAAAAAAAAGATAAAACAAAGAAATATTAGAAAGAAAATAATAAAAAAGTCCCGTAGGGACGATTGCTATATTAGCGTGGCGTTTCAACGCCTCGCGGTAAGCTATTTTTCCAACGATTTTAGCACTTTGTTGACCGTCAAAATCATGTCTTCGCTTACGTCCAAATGCGTTACAAATCGAACCGTTTGTGGTCCAAACAACACGGCTTTGATGTTGTGAATTGCCAATTTTTTCAAAAAATCGTCGCCCGTTCCAAAATCTTTTTTTATATCAAAAATAAGAATATTCGTTTCGACGGGTCGAATGTTTTCAATAAATGGCAATTTTTTCAATACATTTCCCATCATTTTGGCGTGTTGATGGTCAATTTTCAAGCGTTCTACGTTGTTTTTCAAGGCAAAAAGCCCTGCGGCTGCCAAAAAACCTGCCTGTCTCATGCCGCCGCCCATTGCTTTTCTGATGCGTCGCGCTTTGCGAATCGTCGTTTTAGACCCAATCAAAACCGAACCTACGGGCGCGCCCAACCCTTTGGACAAGCAAATCGAAATGGAATCGAACGCCGCGCCCCAATCTTTGGCACTTTCGCCCGTTTCGGCAAGCGCGTTGAACAGGCGTGCGCCGTCCAAATGCAAGGTCAATCCGCGTTCTCGACACATTTTTTGAATGGGCAACACTTCGGCGAGGCGATAAAAAATGCCGCCTGCGTGGTTCACGGTATTTTCCAAAACGACCAATTTTGTGCGCGGCAACCAATCAAAATCTGGTTTGATGTGTGGTTCGATGTCCGCTGCCGTCAGTTTTCCGCCGCCGCGAATCAGTTGAATCGCCGCCCCCGAATTGAAGGCATAACCGCCGACTTCGGATTTGTAAATATGGCTCAATTCATCGCAAATGATTTCGTCCAACGGCTCGGTATGAGCTTTTAATGCAATTTGATTAGTCATGGTTCCGCTTGGGCAAAAAATGGCGGCTTCGTGACCAAACAAGGTAGCGCAAAAGGCTTCGAGTGCGTTCACAGTGGGGTCGTCGCCAAAAACGTCGTCGCCAACTGGGGCATTCATCATGGCTTCGAGCATTTGCGCCGAAGGTTTTGTGACGGTATCAGAGATAAGATTTATTATTTCCATATATTTTTTTAATACGCCTTTATAAAACGTGTGAACAATAATTTTTTCAAAAAAAAAGCCCCCCCCCAGTATATTTGACCGAAAATGACGATTTTCTCTAATTTTTGTTGCTTTCATTTTTGCGTTTTTTTAACGAAA
The DNA here is from genome assembly GCA_046051005.1 of Bacteroidota bacterium. Classification (GTDB taxonomy): domain Bacteria; phylum Bacteroidota; class Bacteroidia; order Chitinophagales; family Saprospiraceae; genus JAAFJT01. The sequence continues at coordinate 21,419 of JBJOPA010000388.1, read as the reverse complement.
ACGCGCCTTCAAAGTTACCCCCCAGTATATTTTGTTTTTTTGATGTAAATTTAATTTTTTTAGCGTAAAAATAATGTCAAAAGCGTTAAAAAAAAATTACTTTTGCCTTGATTTTTGAAAATCTCTTTTGGAAGAACACCATAAAAAATAATGAAAAATAGAATAAAAAATCTCGTTTTTGCCATTTTTGTCCTTGCTTTTTTGATGAATTGCAACAACGAAACCACAAAATTGAAGCGTTTCACGAAACTCGAAACCGCCCAAACGGGCATTGATTTTCGCAATGACGTGACCTATACGGAAGACTTTAATTGCTACACGTATCGAAATTTTTACAATGGAGGCGGCGTAGGTTTGGGCGATTTCAACAACGATGGTTTGGTGGACGTATTTTTTTGTGGCAATATGAAACCGAGTCGTTTGTATATCAATAAAGGTAATTTCAAATTTGAAGACATCACCGTTTCGGCGGGTGTTTCGTGCGAGGGCGTGTGGGCGACGGGCGCGAGCCTTGCCGATGTCAACGGCGATGGTTTGTTGGACATTTACGTCTGCAAATCGGGTCGCCCCGACGTGAAAGGCATTCGTCACAACGAGCTTTTCATCAACAACGGCAACCTTACTTTTTCTGAAAAATCGGTCGAATTTGGCTTGGACAACAGCGGACTTTCCACCCATGCCGCGTTTTTGGATTTTGACCACGACGGCGATTTAGATTGCTATTTGCTCAATAATTCCTTCAAATCTGTTACAAATTACGACTATGTTGCCAATGCGCGCATGCAGCGCGACAGCGCGGGCGGCAACTGTTTTTATAGAAACGACAACGGAAAATTTGTAGATATTTCTAAAAATGCCGCCATATTTGGGAGTGCCATTGGCTTTGGATTGGGCGTAACGGTGGGCGACATCAACCGCGATGGCTGGCAAGATTTGTACGTATCAAACGATTTTTTTGAGCGCGATTACTTGTACATCAACCAAAAAAATGGCACTTTCAAGGAACAACTCGAAACCTCGATGCCCGAAATCAGCATGGGCAGCATGGGCGCGGACATGGCGGACATCAACAATGACGGGCAACCCGAAGTGTTTGTGACCGAAATGTTGCCCTTTTCAGAAGCGCGATTGAAAACAAAATCTCAGTTCGACACTTGGAATAAATTTTCTATGAATCGGAAAAATGGCTATCATCGGCAGTTTGCGCGCAACGTATTGCAACGCAACAACGGCGATGGTACGTTTTCTGAAATTGGACGATTTGCAGGTGTAAATGCAACCGATTGGAGTTGGGGCGCACTCATTGCCGACCTTGACAACGATGGTTTCAAAGACATTTTCGTAGCCAACGGAATCGGAAAAGATGTGTTAGACCAAGATTATGTTAATTTTACAGGCGACCAAAATTCGATTCGACAAAAAATTAGAAGCGGTGAAAAAAATGTAGTTACCCAACTCGTTGATGCCATTCCAAGCGAGCCGTTGCCAAATTTTGCATTCAGAAATCAAGGAAATTTTCATTTTGAAAATAAAACGACAGATTGGGGACTCGATGAACCGAGCTTTTCAAACGGTTCCGCATATGCTGACCTCGACAACGACGGCGACCTCGACCTCGTGGTGAACAATTGTAATATGAACGCCTTTGTCTATCGCAACGAATCGCGCCAACAAACGCCCGACGAATCACATTTTTTGCAATTTAAAATTAATGGCACTGGAAAAAATACGTTTGGATTGGGGACGCAAATCACGATTTTCAACAACGGTCAACAATTTTATCAAGAAATTGCACCGATGCGCGGCTTTGAAAGTTCGGTTGATGCAAGATTGACGTTCGGTTTGGGCAAATCGCAAGTCGTAGATTCGGTGGTTGTCAAATTCTTTTCCGCAAAAACGGAACAGCAAATTGTCTTAAAATCGGTCAAAACCGACCAGCAAATTGTACTTGACCAAAAAAATGCGGTTCCATGCCTCCCCCCCAGTATCCAACCCGTTTTTGCGTCTATTTTCAAGGATTTTACAGAAAAAACGCCTTTTTTGAATTATACACACGTCGAAAACCCGTTTTCAGATTTTGATTTTGAGCGATTAAATTTCCATATGGTCACTGCCGAAGGACCCAAACTTGCCAAAGGCGATGTCAATGGCGATGGTTTAGAAGATGTTTTTGTAGGTGGCGCAGTTGGTTCGCCCGACGCGCTTTTTTTGCAACAATCGGACGGAAATTTCAAATTATCGTCTCAAAAAGCGTTTTTAGACGATAAAAATCATGAAACAACGGGCGTTTTGTTGTTTGATTTAGACAAAGATGGCGATTTGGACGTGTTGTCTTGTGGCGGCATTTCTGAACAATCGCCGCTCGACGACCGCATGTATCGCAACGACGGAAAAGGAAATTTTTCGCGCATCATGGACGCATTGCCACTTGGAAAACCTTTTGCCACCGCTTGCGCCCGCGCTGCTGACATAGACGGTGACGGTGACCAAGACCTGTTTTTAGGTTTCCGAACAGTAGCGGGGAATTACGGCGCGCCTTGTGGCGGAGCCATTTTGTTGAACGACGGCGGCGGTCATTTTCAGAATGCCACGCGCCAAATTGCGCCCGAACTGGAAAAAGTAGGCATGATTTGCGACGCAATTTGGGCAGACACCGACGGCGACAAAGACCTTGACCTCGTAGTGGTCGGTGACTGGATTCCACTTACTTTTTTTGAAAACAACAACGGAAAATTTACAAACGCTGTTAAAAAAATGGGTTTTGAAAAAACAGACGGTTTTTGGAATGTCGTGAAAATGGGAGACCTCAATGGCGATGGATTGCCCGATTTTGTGGTCGGCAATCATGGCTTGAACTCGCGTTTCAAGGCAAATTGGTCGCAGCCGATGAGCCTTTTTGTCTCTGATTTTGACCGAAATGGGTCAAACGAAGCCATCGTGTCAGCCTACAACGGCGACAAATCCTACCCGTTGGTGTTGCGAAATGATTTGGTTGCACAAATGCCAAGTATGAAAAAGAAATATTTATATTTTAAGAATTATAAAAATCAAAACATAAGTGATTTGTTTGATTTCAAGCAACTCAAAGCGGCAACGCGATGGGAGGCACACGAATTGCGAACCAGCGTATTGATGAATCAAGGAAATGGAAAATTTAAATTAGAAACCCTACCCAACGAAGTGCAACTCGCGCCCGTCTATGCCCTCGCGCTCGAAGATTTTGACCGCGACGGCAAAACTGACATCATTTTGGGCGGCAACAGCAGCCGCGAAAAACCAGAATCAGGAACTTATCTCGCCTCATACGGCTTATTGCTCCGAAATACTGGGGGGGGGGCATTTGAGACGTTCAGCGCGATGCGTTCGGGTTTCAAAGCCGTCGGCGAAATGCGCGACCTCTTGACGATAAAAACCAAAAAAGGAAATTTCGTACTCGCCGCCATGAACGACGCGCCATTGAGAATGTATCAATTTCAATAAAAAAAAAAGATTAAAAATGTATATCAATAAAATAAATGACGAATCGGGTGAACACCAAAAAGCACTCGATTTCATGGAAAAAAATGCCTTTGCTTTGTTGGTTTCAACTGATGAATTGGGTTTTCCACATGCTACGCATTTGCCAATTTCGGTAGAATTTGATGATACGGGCAATCTAAAACTGACGGGTCATATTGCCAAAGCCAATTTTATTTGGCAACAATGGGAGAAAAATGACCGCGTGTTGGTCGTTTTTTCAGGCGCACATGCCTACATTTCCTCGTCTTGGTACGAAAAATCGAATGTTTCTACTTGGAATTATCTCACCGTTCATGCGCACGGGCATATTGGCATCGTCAGCGACCCCGAAGCGATGAAAGAAATGTTGAGAAAACTAACCGAACGCTACGAATCGAGCATGGAAAAACCCCGTTTGATGGAAACGATGGACCAAAATGATGTTAAAAAAGAAATGCGCGGATTGGTTTGTTTTGAAATATTGGTTACAAAATTACAATTTTCAGCAAAATTGAGTCAAAATAGAAACGATAAAGATTATCAAAATATTATCAAAAAATTAGACGAATCCGACGACACCGATGTAAAAAACGTAGCAACGGAAATGAAAAAACGTAGGGATTAAAAATAAAATAGCGTAAAAAAAAATAGAAATTCAGGAATGTCCTGAATTTCTATTTTTTTTATTTTCAACAAAATCAATTGTTTATGGCAATGATTTTACCTTTTTTTTATCCATTTTCCAGCGACCCAAATTCGGGCAACCTTCATACATTTTATCTACTTTTACAAACGTGCTGTTCACCCGTTTTTCTATCCAAACCGAAAGCGCGCTTGACTTCTTTTGGTCGAGTGCGGCTTGTTGCACCTTGTTGTAGTCGAGTTTTAAGTCGGCTTTGTGCGGTTTCGTACGGTCGAGCAATTTGATGAGACGATAGCCTTTGTCGCCTGCTGGCGTTGATAATTCGACAGGCGCAGTGATGCCATTGACAATTTTCATGGTATCAATTGCGAAATAAATGGACGGGTCAAGTTCGCGTGTTTCAAAGCGATTCGAGCCATTTTCGCGGTTGCTGATGCGCCCTGCGTTATGATAGCTTTGTGTGCTTTTGTCGCTAAATTGTTTCACGGCATCGCTGAAAGTGAGCGAGTCGCGCAACAATTCGCGGCGGACAGAATCCATCAAATTTTTTGCTTTTTTCATGTCATCACTCGTGATTTGCGGACGAATCAAGATGTGTCGCGCATGAACCGAGTTGCCCCGACGTTCCAACAATTGTAGGACATGGAAACCAAATTCGGTTTCAAAAACAGGCGAAATGCCGCCTTCGTCTAACGTAAACGCTTGTGCCTCGAACTCTGGAACGAATTTGCCGCGCTTGGCAAAACCCAAATCGCCGCCTTCTTTGCCAGAACCAGGGTCTTGCGAATATTTTTTAGCGAGCGTTGCAAAATCTTCTTTTTTCTCCGTGATTTTGTAACGAATGTCTTCCAAAATTGCTTTTACTTTTGCTTTTTCAGCATCGTTGGCTTTGGGTTTATACACAATTTCTGCCAATTCAACTTCTTGATTGAAATATGGAAGCGAATCTTTTGGAATTTTTGAGAAAAACGTTTTCACTTCTGACGGCGTGATGGTGGTTTCGCTGAGGATTTTGCCACGCATTTTTTCTGCAATCAGTTGGTCGCGCATGTCGTCGCGCATGTCTTCTTTGACTTCTTCGGGCGTTTTGTTGTAATATTGGATAAATTGGTCGCGATTGCCTTGCATATACGCCAAAATTTGCTCAATCCGCGCATCGAGTTGGTTGTCCACTTCTTCGTCTTTTGCTAGAACGGAGTCAATTTTTGCTTGGTTGACAAGCAATTTTGCGGTCATGAGTTGTTCCAACGCCAAGCAACGGTAGTTTTCTGGCACTTTGTCGCCGCCGCGTTCTTTGGCTACGGCGTGGGCTTCTTCTACGTCCGAACGCAAAATGTATTCGTCGCCGACCGTCACAATTACGCGGTCAATCAATTCTTTTTTTTGGGCATTCGCCGCGCTTACGCACGTGAGCGCAAGCAAAAACATCAATATTTTTTTCATTTCTATATTTGAAAAATTTTTATTTTTTTATTTTATCTAAATTCTCAAAAAATGCTCCCCCCCCAGTATTTCGAGTAAAAATCGGGGTCAAAATCCATAAATTTTCACATTTCCGCGTTTGAGTTCACTATCGTAAAGGTCTTGTTTTTTTTGTTGAAGCAGTTTGGATTTTCTTTCGTGCAAGATAAATTTGACAATGGCATCGCGCACGAGGTCAAAAGGCTTGATTTCCCCTTTATTTTTGGTGGCTGTTACTTTTAAAAAATATTGAAAACGCTCATCTTTTGTCGAAATTTCTTGTCCGCTCGATACTTTTTCGGGCGAAAAACTGTCTAAACCCAACACCGTTGCCACATCTTCTGACCGATACCACAACGAATCCGCCAATAGAAACGTTTTGATGTGGTGTTTCGTGGCGTAATCGCGCAATTTTTCTTGATTATTTACGCTTTTTACATTTTCCCACCATTTTTTGACGCTGTCCACCGATTCGATGGGCAATGGCAGTTTGAACAAATAAGCTCTCACGATGGGCAATTCAATTTGGTATTGCGCTTTGTTTGCTTCGTAAAAATTTCTTAAATCGGTTTCTGAAACCGTTGAATCCAAATTTTCTTCGGTTATTTTTTTTTCATAAACCGACAAAATCAAAGATTGGCGATAATCGTTCACCAATTTTTCGATGTCCACGTCGCTGGGGACATTTCGGGTGGCAGTTTGGAGCAACAATTGGTCTCGCGTCCAACGGTCAATGAACGCATTGACGACCGCCGCGCTGTCTGCTCGCGTCGCATTTTCGGGAAACATATCTTCTAAACTCGACATGTAAAGCGTTTTGTCAAATACTTTTGCCAATTCGCGATTTGCGCCGCCATTGGGCTGCCGACAAGCCGCCCCAAAAACAAGTAAACCCAAAACGGTTATTTCCCAAAAATATTTTTTCACCCTTTCTTTTTTTTAGTTTTGATTTTTCGCGGCGCAAAAGTAGGAAAAAAAATGTGGTTTCACACCGTTTTGTTCAGCTTTTTCGTAATTTTACACCTCAAAAAGTAGCTTTTAAATACATGTTTTATTTACATATTTTTATTTTATTTAAATCAAAATGCCGTTACACGCTATTTTCAATGACTTTCAAGACCCGCAAACCCGCATCGGATTGTGGCAACTCACGGCATCAGAAACGTTAGATTTTTTCAAAAAAAGCCCCCCCCCCAGTATCCAGCCATTTTTTGAAGCATTTTTGAACGAAAATGCAGAAAAAATGCTCGAAAAACAAACCCAATCTGCCTGCGCAGAATGGCTAACACTTCAAATAACTGATTTTAAATATTTCACAAAAAAAGATACTTTTGGCAAGCCGTTTTTGCAGCCTATTCGACCGACTCGCCGAACGATTCCGCTCATTTCGCGGTCGCATTCTGCCGATTGGGTGGCGGTCGTGGCGCACGCGCACGGGCGACGGGTGGGCATTGACGTACAAAAAATGACTGCAAAAATGTCGCGCATCATGCCAAGATTGATGAGTGAAAAAGAACTAAATTTTATCGAAAATCAGAAACAAAATTGGACTGATGCGCAATTATTGACCGTTTTTCACCTTTTTTGGAGCGCAAAAGAGGCACTTTACAAGGCGTACGGCAAGCGTGGGCTTGATTTTGGAAAACACATTGCCGTCCACAATTTTGAGTTTTCTGGTTTGAAAAATGCGGAAGACATGGATAATTTTGAACCAATTTCATTCAACGGCAGCGTTCAAAAAGATGATGTTCACATCTCGTTTTCGCTTCGCGCTTTCCAAATTTTAGATTATATTTTCGTTTATTGCATCGAAATTTAACCAAAAATGCCCCCCCCCAGTATTTGCGCCCTAAAATGATGAAAAAGTGTCATTTTAGGGCGCATTGTTATTTTTTTTTGTAATATTTTTTTTAAAACGAAAAAGTATTGTCACAAAATGGTCACTTCTGTATTTTATATAAAACTTTGGTAAGTTATTTGCATAATTGTAACATTGCATGTAAATTTAGTTGTATGATTAAAATAAATATTTATTTATTTTAATACAAAAATTTGCAAATAACAAAAAAATGGCTATATATTTGCAAATCATTTAATTATTATTACGTTTTTATTTACTTTTTTGAGAACTGCATATTCCATTTTACAAGTCATATTACCTTATATTCCTTTTCTTCTGAAAGAAAAATAACCCATTTTTTAGGCATATTATTTTTTTAAACTCCTTAAATTTTAATTTTTTTATGAAAAAAATGATTACTACTTTCGTAGCTGCGTTTGCTATTGCGGCTACTTCATTTGCTCAAACTGGCAGCATCATTGCACCAGCTACTGGCTTTGTTACCAAAGGCTCTAACACGCAAATCGAGTTTCAGGTGACTGCCTACAATGCTGCATTAGATGCAGACGTAGCGAAAACGGTTTGTACGGCATCTGTGGCTGTTTCTGGCGCGGGCGCGTCGGCTGGTGCGGTTTCGTATAGCCCACAGGCGATTGGCAACAAAGGCGGATTTTTGTTGACCGTTCCTGCGGGTGCGGCTTTGGGTGCTGTGGTGAATGTCACGATTTCTGGCATTACCATCAAAAATGGTGCAAACCCATGTGGTACTGCGCCAATTGCAGTAGCAGATATCGTTGCTTCGTTTACGGTGGCTGCTGACGCATTGCCAATCGAATTGACTTCGTTTAACGGTCGCGCCAACCAAAACAACGTATTGTTGAAATGGTCAACCGCTTCGGAGCAAAACAACGCTTTGTTTGTGGTTGAACGTTCGTTCAACGCAGCAAAATTTGAAAAATTGGGCGAAGTTCGCGGCGCAGGCAGCAGCAATGTTCAAAACGTTTATTCGTTCAATACGCCACTTGACAAGCCAATGGCTTACTATCGTTTGGGTGCGGTGGACTACAATGGTGACTTGCAATATGCAAAAGTCATCACTGTTTTCAACACATCGGCGGGTCTCAATGGCGGCGTGACGGCGCAACCACAAGGTTTGCAAGTCAACCTCAACTCGACCGACGGTGGCGAAGCGGCATTGACCATCACCGATTTGTCGGGTCGCACGTTGCTCGCGCAAGGTTTGGAACTTCAAGCGGGTCAGAACGAACAATTCATCAATTTTGATGCGCCAATGGGCATCTATGTGGTGAACATCAACAATGGAAAAGACGTAGTGACGATTAAATTTGTCAAAACACGTTAATTTTTCTTCTTGAAAATATTCCATTTTAAAAGTGATTTTATCTGAAAACGATAAAATCACTTTTTTTTTGTTTTTAGACAAATTATACTGGGGGGTAGCTATTTTTTAAAAAAATGGAAGCAAAATGCAACTCACAGGTCAAAAAAAAGGTTAAACAAATGTAAATTTTTTTATCAGGAATTGTTTATCCAAAAATTCTGAATTTGTTATGCCATTAAATATTCCCGACCCGCAAACGAAGCGCGTAGTGATTGTGGGCGGCGGTTTTGGAGGGCTTGAAATCGCTCGCCGACTTGCAGACACACCCTATCAAGTGGTGTTGCTCGACCGCAATAATTACCATCAATTTCAACCACTTTTCTACCAAGTGGCGATGGCGGGTCTCGAACCCAGTTCCATTGTTTTCCCGTTTCGCAAAGTGCTTCAAAAGGCGGAAAATGTGTTGTTTCGCGTTGCTAGTTTGCAAGAAATTTTTCCTTCCGAAAAATATGTGATGACCGAACAAGGTCGCATTAAATACGACTATTTGGTGTTGGCAATGGGTGCAGACACCAATTTTTTTGGCAATCAACGCATTGCAGAAAACTCAATCCCTATGAAATCGGTGTCAGAAGCCTTGTTTTTGCGCAATTCGATTTGGGGTGACTACGAAAAAGCACTCTTGGTGCAAACCAACGAAGAACAACAATCCCTCATGGACATTGCCATCGTCGGCGGCGGTCCTACGGGCGTGGAAATCGCTGGCGCACTCGCCGAAATGAAACGTGATATTATTCCAAAAGAATATAAAGAACTCAATTATCGAGAAATTGACATTTGTTTAATCCAAAGCGGCGACAAATTGTTGAACACCATGTCCGAAAATGCGAGTAAATCGTCGTTGGCTTTCCTTCAAAAATTGGGCGTGCGGGTCATGCTGAACACACAAGTTGTGGATTACGACGGCGAAACCCTCACGATGAAAGACGGCTCGACGATGAAAAGTCGAAAACTCATTTGGGCGGCGGGCATTGCTGCCAATCCTGCCAAAGGATTGCCCGAAAGCGTGGTGACTTACGGAAAACGAATCAAGGTAAATGGACTCAATCAGGTCGAAGGTTTTGACAATATTTTTGCCGTTGGCGATATTTGTTACACCGAAAGCGAAGCGAAATTTCCGAAAGGACACCCGCAAGTGGCGCAAGTGGCGATTCAGCAAGGCAAAAATGTAGCAAAAAATTTGATTTCGTTGACAAAAAATCGAGCGGTTAAAAATTTTGTTTACCGAGATTTGGGTTCGATGGCGACCGTGGGGCGGCACAAAGCGGTGGTGGACCTTCCGTTTTGGCGTTTTCAAGGCGCATTTGCTTGGTTTGTTTGGTTGTTTGTCCATCTTTTTGCAATTATTGGCGTGAAAAATAAGATTTTTATTTTCCTAAATTGGCTTTGGAGTTACATCACCTACGACCAAGCGTTGCGGCTCATTATCAAACCATATTCGAGAAAAAAAATCGAAAAAACGGAACCAAAAGTATAATTTTTTAAAATTAAAAATCACAAAAAAAATGGATTTCTTGGTAAAAAGAAATTCATTTTTTTTATAGTTTTTGATGAAAAATGGGTTTTGCACGTCAAAATATGCCCCCCCCCAGTATATTTCGGTTTTTTATGCTCAAAAAGCCAAAAAAGACACTAATTTTGCGTCCAAATAGGAAACAAACTTTTTTTTGAAAAAAAATTCGACATGAAGAATATTATTTTATTTGATTCTGAAACCTTGCGCGGCAATTTGCTGCCCCTCACGTTCACGCGCCCAATTGCCGAATTGCGCATCGGCATTTTGACGATAAAAGAAAAATGGGAGCGTTGGTTTGATGGAAAGGTTTCGTATATGACAGAAGAATATTTGTCAGAAAAATATCCAATACACATCACGACTTCAAATTATATCATCAACGCCAGTTTGTTGCCCAATCCGTCGCTCATTTTGCGCATCAATCGGTTGGCAGAAGGCGAGGCGATTTTGTATAAAAACGAATTATTAGCGGCTCGATTGAGCCAACGGCAATTGTTTGACCTCATCGAAGGCAACGAAACGGAAACGATTGAAGGAACCGAAATTGAAAATATTGAGTTCCGAATGCTCGAAAATTTGTGGGACATCTATCAGCTCAATGATGCCGAATTACGCCACGATTTTGATGCCATTACGAAAGGTCGCACGTCTGAACCGATTAGCCAAACCAATCAAATTTTAGGCGATGCATCGCAAATTTTCCTAGAAAAAGGTGCGAAAGTGGAATGTTGTGTCTTGAACGCAACGTCTGGACCGATTTATTTGGGTAAAAATTCGGAGATGATGGAGGGTTCGGTCGTGCGCGGCGCGTTGGCGTTGTGCGAAGGCGCGGTGGTGAAATTGGCATCAAAAATCTATGGAGCTACGACGATTGGACCGCATTGCAGAGCGGGCGGCGAAATCAATAATTCGGTGATGCTCGCCAATTCTAACAAAGGTCACGACGGTTTTTTGGGCAATTCGGTGTTGGGCGAATGGTGCAATATCGGCGCGGATTCCAACAACTCAAATTTGAAAAATAATTATGACGAAGTGAAATTGTGGCACTATCCGTCGGCGCGTTTTGCGAAAACGGGTTTGCAATTTTGCGGTCTCGTGATGGGCGACCATTCAAAATGTGGCATCAACACGATGTTTAATACAGGGACGGTTGTTGGTGTTTCGGCAAATGTGTTTGGTGGCGGCTATCCGCGTAACTTTATTCCGTCGTTTGCATGGGGCGGTTCTGCTGGTTTTGAAACTTATTTGACCGCCAAAGCGTTCGACACCGCTGCCCGCGTGGTGCAAAGACGCGGTCAAGAATTGACGGAAATAGATAAAAATATTCTCCAAAATGTATTCGAGCAAGAAGCAAAATTTAGAACTTGGGAAAAAACAAAAGTATAGGTTTTTAGTCATCAAAAAGCCGAAATATACTGGGGGGTGTCTTTTTTTTGAAAAAATGCTTGAAAATTTCCGCGCTTAAATGATAAACATCAAAACATTTTAAAAAAAAATATTTCGTTGAAAGAAAAATAACGGAAACCATTTTAGAATCAAATTTTTTTATTAAATTTTTTGTCTTTAAGTTTTTTTATGCAAAAAGATTTTTTACGTCAGTTGGGCATCAAGTCTGTAAATGCGGGTGTTTCAACGGGTCAACATGCTTGGAAATCGCGTCGTTTTATCTCTTCTTTTTCGCCCGTTGATGGCGAATTGATAGGAAAAGTGAGCGCGGCAAATCGGGAAGACTACGACCAAGTTATAGAAAAAGCAACGGCGGCATACCAAGTTTGGCGCAATGTTCCCGCGCCTCGTCGCGGCGAAATTGTTCGACAATTGGGCGAAGAAATGCGCCGTCAAAAAGATGCGCTCGGCAAATTGGTGAGCTACGAAATGGGCAAAAGTCTGCAAGAAGGTTTGGGCGAAGTGCAAGAAATCATTGATATTTGTGATTTTGCCGTAGGTTTGAGCCGTCAATTATACGGTTTGACGATGCACTCCGAGCGTCCGAGCCATCGCATGTATGAGCAATGGCACCCGCTTGGTGTGGTGGGCATCATTTCGGCGTTTAACTTTCCAGTGGCGGTTTGGTCTTGGAATGCGGCGTTGGCATGGGTTTGCGGCAACGTTTGTGTTTGGAAACCTTCTGAAAAAACGCCGTTGACGAGCATCGCTTGCCAAAATATTATGATGAAAGTTTTGAAGGCAAATGACTTGCCCGAAGGCATTTCGTGCGTAGTGAATGGCGATTGGAAAGTGGGTGATTGGCTCGCCCGCGACCCACGTGTGGCACTCATTTCGGCAACAGGTTCGACTCGAATGGGCAAAATTGTCGCTCAAAATGTGGCAGCGCGTTTGGCAAAATCTATTCTTGAACTCGGCGGCAACAACGCCATTATCATCACCGAATCGGCGGAAATGAAAACCGTTGTGCCGGGTGTCGTGTTTGGAGCCGTCGGAACCGCAGGGCAGCGTTGTACGTCCACGCGCCGATTGATTATCCATGAAAGTGCTTATGAAAAAGTGAAACAAGCGTTGGCAAGTGCGTATCAACAAATTCGGATTGGCGACCCGCTCGATTCCTCCAATCACGTGGGACCACTCATTGACCACGCTGCTGTCGAATCTTACTTAAACGCATTGGACGCAATCCGCGAACAAGGCGGAAAAATGGTCGTAAAAGGTGGTGTTTTGGAAGGCGCAGGCTATGAAAGTGGTTGTTATGTGAAGCCGTGTATTGCCGAAGTTGAAAATCATTTCCCGATTGTGCAACACGAAACGTTTGCCCCAATTTTGTATTTGATGAAATATTCGACGCTCGAAGAAGCCATTGCCTTGCAAAATGGCGTTCCACAAGGGCTTTCATCGGCGATTATGACGCAAGATTTGCGCGAAGCGGAGTTGTTTTTGGCAGCTTCGGGTAGCGATTGTGGCATTGCAAATGTCAATATCGGTACATCGGGTGCGGAAATTGGTGGCGCATTTGGCGGCGAAAAAGAAACAGGCGGCGGACGCGAAAGCGGCTCGGACGCATGGAAAGCCTACATGCGACGACAAACCAACACCATCAACTATGGCACGTCGCTTCCGTTGGCGCAAGGAATTAAATTTGATTTTTAATATTTTTTGGAATAATATATTTTCTGTTTTCAAAGAAACCGCGTTCTTGTTTTGAATGCGGTTTCTTTTACCTTTTTCAGAAGCTCGAAGGATTAAAAAAATATCAACAAGCGAATGGAAAACGATTTTTTTTTAAAACAAAAATATTTTTCAAAAAAAGCGAAAAAAAAAGCCCCCCCCCAGTATAAATCCACTTTTTGGGCAATTTTTCAAAAAAAAAGCCTAAAAATCTTGAGCGATTTTCAGGCTTTTTTAATAAAACTACGTCGAAATCAGAGAAATGAGTGTCAAAAATTTGTTGGATTGTTACCTAAAAAGATATGGCAAAAATTGTCGCCTTGGCTTGCCAATTGGCGTTTTTTTTTACAACGGATTTGGGCTGCACTCGTTTGGACAACGAATGTCGCACTCATAAACGCCGTTTGAATTGCTGATGCGCGTGCGGTCAGCGGTCTCTGGAACCGCGATGAGGGTCAGATTGCCGTCCGCGTCAGATGCGAGATAGACACCAATGCCTGCTGCGCCTGAAGTTTGTAACAAATCCAAAATGCCCGCGCCGTCAAGATATGCGCTGCGTAGTGCATTTCCTGAACCTTTTGTGTAGTTGGCAACCAATTTGCTGCCCGATGTCTCTGAAATAAAAGCCATAATTTAATGAATTGATTTTTAAGGATAAAAAAAAATAATATTGCTCAAGGAATATGTGAAAAAGATTGTTTGAATTATTAGCCAATTTTAAAAATAAGGGAATAAGTCTGTTATTTTACTGAAAACTTAAATTGATTTTTTCAACAAAAAAATAATAAAAATCGTCTTGTTGAGATTGTTGACATTTGGAAATATACTAAATTTTTTCATTCAAAAATGAACGAAGGGATTGTGCGAAAAAAACTGATATTAATTTATCACTTTTCTATCACAAAGATACGATGCGACGTAGCGTTTTTTCTGAAAATTGTATGAATGATGCTTTTGGCTGTACGAATGATAGGAAATCTCACACGAATCAAATCAAACCATCAAAAAATACGTATAAACTATATAAAATAACAGAAGTAAAAATTAAAAAATATGGAAGATATAAAAGTTTTATTGAATAAAAAAGGCTTTGTCGTGGTGTCGAAACCAGCCACATTGCCCACGCAAGCCGACCAAACTGGCGACCCCGATTTGTTAGCATTGTTAGCGCAAAAATCTGACCAATTTTCGGTACTTCACGTCATTCATCGGCTTGATAGAGTAGCAAGCGGCGTAGTTTTATTGGGGAAAGACAAAAAAAATGCGGCTTCGTTGAGCCAACAATTTCAAAATCGTAAGATTGAAAAAAAATATCTCGCGTGGGTGAGCAACGAACCCAAAACTGAAACGGGAACGCTGACCCATTTCATGAAAAAAAACACCAATAAAAAGGCAATTTGTCAGCACGAACCCGAAGCGGGATTTGACATTGCGGTGTTGCATTATCGCGTTGTTGGCAAGAGTGATCGCTACGTTTTGCTTGAAATTGACCTCGAAACGGGTCGTTTTCACCAAATTCGGGCGCAATTGGCAGCTATCGGTTGTCACATCAAAGGCGACGTGAAATATGGCGCACGCCGCGCCAATCTCGACCGTTCGATACATTTGCATGCTTGGAAATTGACGTTTTTGGCTCCTCAAAATTCGGATAAAATTGTGGTCGAAGCTCCATTTCCAGCCGAACCGCTTTGGGAACTTGCCAAAAATTTGCTAAATAGCCCCCCCCCAGTATCCAACCCTTAAAATTGTGCAGACAAACCTATTAACAAAAAAAATATTCATTTTGTAGGTCAGAATTTAAAAAAAGTCGTAGTTTTGAACCAAATTTTGAATGATTTATTTTTGAAACACTTTTTACAATAAAAAAAAATAGGGACTTTTCGGTGAAAAATCAAAACATTCGAGGCGTTGTTTTTTTTGGGGCTGTTGCCATTATTTTGGTTTTGGCTATCCAAACTTTTTGGGTTTTGCGCATGTGGAACTCCAACGAGCGCGACTTTGACCGCAGCATTCAAATTGCCATGTTGAACGTGGCAAAATGTTTGGCAACCCTAAATAGAACCACTTTGCCCCAACAAAATATCGTAAATCGTCCACAAGCCAATTATTATGTTGTAAACATCAATTCTCAAATCAATGCGTCTAACCTCGATTTCTATCTGCGAAAGGAATTAGAAGCGGTTTCGATTAAAGAAGATTTTATATATGGGATTTATGACTGTCACGACGATAAAATGGTGTATGGCAACTACGTTACCTACGCGCCCGACCGCGACACCGCGAATGTGAATCATGATTTGCCGAAATACGAAAGTTTATTATATTATTTTACCGTCCGTTTTCCCCGTCGCACGTCGTATTTGATTGGGGAGATGAGCGGAACGTTGCTGATTTCAACCATTTTATTGGTCACCGTTGGTTTTTTTATCTATGCGTTGTTTGTCATTACGGAGCAAAAACGGTTTTCCGAACTCCAAAAAGACTTTATCAACAACATGACGCATGAGTTTAAAACCCCAATTTCGACCATCAAAATTGCTGCCGATGTCTTGCAATTGGCTCCGTCAATTGTCAACGATGCGCGGTTGGCGCGCTACACAAAGCTCATTCGAGAGCAAAATATGCGCCTCAATGGGCAAGTTGAAAAAGTATTACAAATCAATAAAATTGACCATAATACGCTCGAATTGAACCCCGAAGCCATCAATTTACACGAGTTGTTGGAAACCATTATCCCAGCTATTCAAGTCAAAATTGAAGAACAAGATGGCATTTTAGATTGTCAAACTGCGGCATCAAACCCGATAATAAAAGCCGATACGCTGCATTTAACAAATATTATTCATAATTTGCTAGACAATGCCATGAAATATTGCAGCGGAAAGCCCGAAATCATTGTGGAAACTTTCGATGAAGGACGAAATGTTGTATTAAAAATTTCTGACAAAGGCATTGGCATTGCTTCGGAACATCATGCGAAAGTTTTTGACCGATTTTTCCGCGTGCCGACGGGCAATTTGCACAACGTGAAAGGTTTTGGGTTGGGACTTTTTTATGTCAAAAATATCGTGCAAGCGCATCGCTGGCGCATTTGGTTGACCTCGAAAGTGGGCGAGGGAACCACCATTCAAATCACGATTCCAAAAGCATTGGCATAATTTTTTCTTAAAAAAAGTGATGGCGATAAAATAATTGCTTCTAAAATTCGTTTTTTTGTTTTTAAAAATTTTAAGAATATGAAATTTCAAAAAATAACCACCCCCCCAGTATCTGCGCTGGTTTTGATGCTTTTTTGCTTGTCATTTACGTTTTTAGGCGAAAGTTGTCGCGTAAAAAGCGGTTGTCCGACCAAAGATTATCACGCAAAAGTGAATCGAAATGGCGAGTTGAGTTCTAAACACGGCAAAACAAATTTGTTTCCGAAAAGTATGCGTAAAAAGATGAAATCGAAATAATTGTGTATAACGATTAAAAATATTTCTTTTTTTTGAACGAAAAACGAAACTTTTGACGCTTTCTGTCGAATAATTGTAATAAAATTTTCTTTGAGATAATAATTTTTAAAAAAATGCAAGTTCAATTTTGTAAATCGTGGTGGTGGCAAACAAGTTCGACGTGGGTCGGGTGAGTGTGCATTTGCTATGATTTTGAAATTGTATTTTCTTTTTAGAGAATTTTCAATACAAAAAACGGCTTGTCGCTTGCTCGACAAGCCGTTTTTTTTATATGTTTTTTTCTGCTTCAGCTTTTTACCAATTTTTATCAACTTTTTTATCCATTCTAAAAAAATAAATTATGTATTCAACTGATAATGAAACGGTTGCAGTTGCTCCAAAGATTTTGTTGCACGTCCGAATGCGCCATTTACTTGCCGACACGTTCACGCCCGTGAGCGTCTATTTGAAGTTGCGCGACCATTATCGCGAAGCGGTGTTGCTCGAATCTACCGATTTTCGGAGCGTCGAAAACTGTTTTTCGTTTATCGGTGTTGACCCGATTGCCAAATTTATGGCGCAAGGAAATCGCATCGAAACACAACTTCCCGACGGTTCTAAAAATTCACAAGTAGTTGATAATCAACAAATTTTAAAGAAATTTAAGCAATTTGTCCGAAGTTTTGAAACCGATGCCCCCCCCCCAGTATTGAACGGCTTTTTGGGGCATACGAGCTTCGATGCGGTGCAATATTTTGATACGATTCAGTTCGATGCGCAAAAACGAATGACAGATTTGCCTGATATGCACTATTCGCTCTATCGTTTCGTCATCGCGTTTAATCATTTTAAAGATGAAATAACGATTTTAGAAAATATGACCCATGAAAACAAAGACGAAAGCGAATTGGAACGGCTCTTGACGCGGCTCAATTTGCAGACGATTCCCAATTTTCATTTCAAAAAACAAGGTGAAGAAAAATCTAATTTGACGGACGACGAATACAGAAAATTAGTCACAAAAGGCAAACACCATTGTCAAATTGGCGATGTGTTTCAGATTGTGTTGTCGCGTCAATTTTCGCAGCCCTTTGTAGGCGACGATTTTCAGGTCTATCGGGCGTTGCGAAGTGTCAATCCGTCGCCTTATTTGTTTTATTTCGATTATGGAAATTATAAAATATTTGGTTCGTCGCCAGAGCAGCAATTGGTGGTCAAAAATGGCGTGGCGGGCGTGAATCCCATCGCTGGAACCTATCCGCGAACGGGCGACGACGAGCAAGATGCCGCGCAAGCCCTCGCCCTCACACGCGACCCAAAAGAAAATGCCGAACACATCATGCTCGTGGATTTGGCGCGCAATGATTTGGGAAAACACGCCCGAAAAGTGACCGTCAAAACGCTGAAAGAAATTCAATATTTTTCTCATGTTATTCATTTGGTTTCAAAAGTTGAAGGTGAAATTGAACCCAATGTTGATGCCATTGATATTTTTGCGGATACTTTTCCTGCGGGAACATTGAGCGGCGCGCCAAAATATAAAGCATTGGAAATCATTAATTTATATGAAAACAAAAATCGTCATTTCTATGGTGGAGCCATTGGATATATTGGTTTGAATGGCGATATGAATCAAGCAATTGTGATTCGCTCATTTTTGTCACGCGACAATGTGTTGCATTGTCAAGCCGGTGCGGGCGTTGTGGTTTCGAGCAACGAAAATACGGAGTTGGAAGAAGTCAACAATAAACTCGGCGCGTTGAAAAAGGCGATGAATTTGGCAGAAAAATTGTAAAAAAAAATGTATATTTTTAAAATATAGAAAATATGAAAATTTTAATTCTTGATAATTACGATTCTTTTACTTATAATCTTTTTCAGTATGTGAAAGAATTAACAGATGCCGAAGTGGACGTTTTTCGCAACGATAAAATTGCTTTGGAAGACGTGGAACGCTATGACGGCATCATTTTGTCGCCCGGTCCAGGCTTGCCAAAAGACGCAGGCATCATGCCCGAACTCATCAAAAAATATGCGCCGACGAAAAAGATTTTTGGCGTTTGTTTGGGTTTGCAAGCCATTGTTGAGGCGTTTGGTGGCACATTGTATAATTTAGAAAATGTATATCACGGCGTTTCCAGTCCAATTCAAATACTTGACAATCAAGACAATATATTCCGAAATATTCCTAATTTGACGGAAGTGGGTCGCTATCATTCGTGGGCGGCAGATTTGCGCGATTTCCCCAAAAACTTGCGAATTACGGCAACGGATACTGGGGGGGTGGTCATGGCGGTCGCGCATGAGACCTATTTCGTAAAAGCCGTCCAATTTCACCCCGAAAGCGTCATGACTCCGTACGGAAAACAGATGTTGCAAAACTTTTTGCAAGCCATCGGCACTTCTTCTAAACCATCGAATGCGATAGAATATATCTTTTGATGTGATTTTTTTGTTACTTTTATACGCTAATTTTGTGCTACTTTTAAGTATTTCCTTAAAAGAAAACATGATTTCGTTCAATAAAAAAATATTTTTAGAATATGAGACTTTTTTTATTTACATTTTCTTTATTCGTCTGTCAAGTTTCAATTGCACAGCAACAAGTGTTCACCAGTGGTTTGTTTTTGAAAGAAAAACAGTGGGAAGCAAAGGTTTATAACAATCTTTATACACAGTTTGAGCCTTATGCTGCTCCTCAAACCAACAAACGTGGCACTTATTTTTCGAGTTTCATTCAAACGAATTTTGGTACAAAGTGGGGCGTTAATTTAGGATTTGATTTAATTTATAAGTCTAATATTTCCAATGATTTAGGCTCAAATTCTCCGCTTCGTGTGTTCAATTTTGAGCGACAAGTTTTGAGACAACGCCCGACGGGAGACGATTTTTATACAGAATCGAATCACGGTTTGTCGCACGTGGGCGTTCGGGCGCGATTCAAACCTTTCAAAAGCGAACGACTGACGTTTCAACAAGCCTTTTACGCACCACTTCGGTCAGATTTAGACCAAAATTGGGTGAGTGCAACGGACATTTTTTTTGAATATAACTTTTCAAAATGGGCAATTTTTGTGGACGCAGGCAACTGGCTTCAATTTGGTAAAAACGGCGAAACCCCTTTTCGCTATGCCAAAGTCTTTGTCGGTTCGTTGGTTAGCAAAAAAATTGGACCATTTTTGATGCTCAATTTGCCCTACGAAGTGGGCGGCGGGGTCAAATTTTTTGCCCGTCGTGGCATCGAACTCGAAGCGATGTACACGCGCTGGTTGCCCGTGAAACGCATCGTCGAAAATAGAATACCCGAAACGTTTAATTTCGGATTCCGTTTTTCAAATTTTTGATTTATTTTTTTTAAATAGTTTTTATTTCAATTTGATGACTTATCTTTGTTTCAAAATTTTAATAAAAATATTTTAAATAAAAATAAAAAATGGAACTCTCTTGGACTCCTCCAAACTTAATTTTGTGGGCAATCCCCGCTTTCATCATTTTGTTGTTGCTCGAAGTGGGCGTAGCGGCGTATGAAAAGCGCGATTGGTTTGTCACAAAAGATACTTTTTCGAGCCTTTCGATGGGCATTGGCAATGTGGTGACGGGTTTTGTATCGAAACTTTTTGTCGCGGCGGGATATTGGTTTACGTTCCAATTTCGCCTTTTTGAACTGCCTGTGGAGGGCGCGATACTGGGGGGGTACGGTCTGATGTGGCTGAGCCTATTTTTCTGTGAAGATTTCAGCTATTACTGGTTTCATCGAAGCAGCCACCAAATTCGGTGGTTTTGGGCGAGCCATGTGGTGCATCATTCCTCGCAAAAATACAATCTCGGAACGGCGTTGCGTCAAACTTGGACGGGCAATTTTGCAGGCGGATTTGTGTTTTGGATGTGGTTGCCGCTCATCGGTTTTCACCCGCAATACGTGATGATGATGCAGAGCATTAGTTTGTTATATCAATTTTGGATTCATACGGAATGGATTGATAAAATGTGGAAACCTATTGAATTTATTTTCAATACGCCCAGTCATCATCGCGTTCATCACGGTTCAGATTTGAAATATTTAGACAAAAATCACGCAGGCGTTCTCATCATTTGGGACAGAATGTTTGGCACTTTTCAAGTTGAACAAGAACGCCCTACGTATGGTTTGACCACCAATTTGACCACTTTCAACCCCGTGAAAATTGCGTTGCACGAATGGAAAGACATATTTCACGACTTGAAAAATGCAACATCCTTAAAAAATGCTTGGCATTATTTGTTCGATGCGCCCGGTTGGAGTCACGATGGCAGTCGAAAAACAACCGAACAACTTCGAGAAGAAAATAAATAAATCATTGATAAAAAACATCAAAAAAATGCCCCCCCCCAGTATATTTGACGTTGAAGCTGTTTAAACAAAAAAAAAGTATTCCCAAAAAAGTGCGACCTTTGTGGTGTTGAATCATAAAATAGCACCTGATGGGAATACTTTGCAAAAATACAATAAAATTGTGGATTGTTCC
>JBJOPA010000387.1:0-11782 GCA_046051005.1 Bacteroidota bacterium | reverse complement strand
TCCACTCAAACAGATAATTGTCAAAATCTACGCGCCTTGAAATGAGGCATTCTAATTTTGAGTCATCGGTTGGGTCATATCCTTTTCGGAGCGGCACTTCCAACATTTTATTGTCGTCGAGCATGACGCGCAAGCCCCACGAGTTGACACGTATGCTTTCTTTTTTGAATTGGTTGATGATTTCTGGATTGATTTTGTTCAACACATTAATCGTTCTGCCCGTCAAACCGTCGCCACAAATTTTGTCGCGTGGGAATTTTGCTTTTTCAATCAACACACATTCGATGCCCATTTTCGCCAACTGCAACGCGGCGGCAACACCGCCCGGACCTGCGCCCACGATGCAAATCTGGGTTTTCAAAACCGTAGGATTTTCAGTCATTTTTTTTTATTTTTTCTACAAAAAATTACAAATTTTGGCAAAAGTAATGAAAAATGAGATAAAAATAATTTAGAATTAATTTTTTTTACATTCATCGTTATGCCAACACATCTTGTAGAATTTTATGCGATTGCACGGCAGCCATGCCTTCGATGTGGAGTTGGAAAAATGTCAAGAGGTCTTGCAACATCGTCTGGCGTTGTTGTCGGTTGAACGGAAGGGTATGAAAATCGAGAAAAGCGGTGTTTAAAAGTTGTCGAAAAAGTTCGCTTTGTTCCAACGTCATGAAATACGTATGCCCAACGGTGTCGTGGGTGAAACGCCCGTCTTTCAAATCAAAAATTGCGCCCCCCCCAGTATCTTCGCTCCAAAATGGCGAAAAACCAAAGAAATCGGACAATTTTACGAGAAAAGAAAGGTGAAAATTTTGAATTGGCAACGACGTTTGGTCGAGTAACAAAAAACTATCGAACACAAAAGCAAACAATTCGGGAACCGCGTCGTGTTCTCGAATGCTGCGGCGCAACACTTCCGCCATGAACAAAGCCATCGCACCGCGTTGAATATCGAACGGAATTTTTTGGAAAATATAAGCGGCGCGCAACTCTTTGACCCGTTGCATTTTCGCCGCGTCGTCGCCTTCGTAGGCAACTAAATCTATCAGCGACGGCACTTGCAAGAGTGCTGCCCCAAATTTGGCTTTGGTTTGTCGCACGCCGCTCACGATGTAGGTGCGCAAGCCCACTGCTTCGGTCAATACATCAACAATCAAGCTGGTTTCCGAATATTTTATCGCTCGAACGACAATGCCGCGTGTCTTGATTATCAAAATATATAAAAAATATTTTTGCTGAAATAAAACGCAAATTTAAGCATTTTTTCGGCAAATATACTGGGGGGTGGGCATTTTTAAACTTTTTTTACAACAAATGACCCATCAACATTTTTTTGGTTTCCAGATACGCTTCATTGTCGCTGTGCGCTTTGATGATGAGCGGAACACGTGACGAAATTTCAATATCCGAGCCTTCAAAAGCATTGATTTTCAATGGATTATTGGTCAACAAATCTATTTTTCGTATTTTCAAATCTTTCATCATCGCCAATGCGCTGTCATATTTTCGCCCGTCTTCTGGAAAGCCGAGATGCAAATTTGCTTGCGCGGTGTCCATGCCTTTTTCCTGCAAACGGTAGGCGTGGAGTTTTTGAATCAGTCCAATTCCGCGTCCTTCTTGTCTCAAATACAGCACAACGCCGCCTTTTTGCGCCGTCAAACGCATGGCTTCGTGCAATTGTTCGCCACAATCGCAGCGTCGGGAGCCGAAAACATCGCCCGTCAAACACTCCGAATGCAAGCGAATCAACGTCGTTTCGTCGGCGTTAAAATCCTCATGCACGAGTGCCAAATGTGGTTGTTTTTCATCAGGTGTTTCGGCGTAAGCAATCATCGTAAAATTGCCCCAAGGCGTAGGAATCAGCGCGTCTGCTTGTCTTGTCATCTTTTTTAAATACTATTTTTTTAGAAATCCCAGTACAAAGTTAAGGGAAAAAGTTGAGTAAAAAATCAAAACGTATCAACAAACAAAAACGAGTGAGAAAAGTTCTTTTTTTAGAAAAAAGAATAAATAATCAAGCGTGATTTTTTTGAGACCACTGCGAAATACCTTTGTCTCAGAAATGGAAATATTGAAAAAGCCTCCTTTCCCCAGTATATTTGCTTTTTTTTTAAAAAAAATAAATAAAATAATGTACCGTTATAATTTCGGGATATTTAAAATGTAATTTTGTGTCATTAAAGAAATAAAAAATAAATTTTGATTATTAAACCTTTTAAAAAAAATAAAGATATGAAAAATATGACAGCCCCCACCAATCTACACGAAGGCATTGCTTTGCTCCAATCCGAAGGTTTTCAAACAGATTTGTCTTTGGACGACAACTGCCTCTATTGCCCTGCCGCCGAAAACATTGATTTTGAGTCTGCGGCATTCAAAATTGACCGCCGTTTTGAGTTTTCTAACGCAGAAAATTCGTCTAAAACGACGTATTTATTTGCCATCAGTTCTGACCACTATCAACTCAAAGGCTACATGACGAGCCGCTAATTATCGAATCTACTTTTTTTTCTCAAAGCAGTTCAAAAAACGATACCCCCCAGTATAAATGCCATTTTTGAGGCTAAAATACTGGGGGGTATCATTTTTTGAAAAAAATGGATTCGCTGTTTGGCAAATCCATTTTTAAAAACAATTTTATTTTCGTTAACTATAATTTCTTTAAAATCAACGTTTTGTGACCGAACCCGACCCGATGACCGATTGTTTGACATTGGCGGGCGAACCTTCATAGACCACATCGCCAGAGCCAGCAATCGCCACTTTGAGCGTTTCGCCTGCATAGCATTTGATGTCGCCCGAGCCGCTGATGTTGCATTCGGTTTTTTGGGCTTTCAAGCCGCTTGCTTCCACGTCGCCCGAGCCTGCGATGTTGAACTCGGCTTCTTTTGCCGAGCCACCGTCAACAGACACATCGCCCGAACCAGCGATATTAAATTTGACGTTTTCGGCACTGATTTTTTCGATGCGCACATCGCCCGAACCTGCCAAACTGCAATTGAAATTGGTGGTTTTGACTTCGTTTTTCACCGAAATGTCGCCCGAACCTGACGAATTGAGTGCCTCCAAAGCGGGCATCGAAACCCGAATCACCATGCGCTTTTTTTCGCTGTAATATCCGTTGCCCATCTTTTTTTCTTTCCATCGGAATTTGAGGTTGTTTCCTTCTTTTTCGATGGTAATTTTGTTGCGCATTTCGTCGGTCATTTTCATTTCGACGCTAAATTTGTCTTCAATCGTCACCTCCAAATCGGCGGGAATGGCAAGCGAAATGCTCGTGAAATCGCGAAAATTTTCGCTTGCGTTGTTTTGTCCAAAAGCCAACGTTGCGCTCAACAACATGCTTACAATAAAAAGTCGTTTCATCTTTTTCAATTTTTTTAAAAGTTAAATAATCAAAATATTTTTAAAACAGGTTCTGAAATAAAGAACAAAACCTAAAAAAAAAGGTTGCACGGGCATTGTGAAAAAGTTGTGAACTTATTTTGATTTTTTTCAGTAATTTTGCGAAAATATTCGTTTGATAAAAATATTCAATTTTTGAATACTAAAATTTTATATTCATAAAATGTTGAAAATAAAGGCAAGTAATATTAAAAACTTGACCGATGCGCGTTATTTTGCTGCGCGAGAAGTCGAATGGTTGATGTTTAATTTTGTCGAATCTGATTTCGATTTCATTTCTCCGCCTGTTGCTGCCGCCATTTTTGAGTGGGTGGCGGGCGCAAAAATCATGGCTGCGGTAGATTTTCCGACCGATGCCGCGCAAATCCGAACGGCTGCCGCGCATTGGGGTTGGCATGCGGTGCAAGTTGGACCGCTCACCGATGCCCACGTTTGCGCCCAATTGAAAGCCGAAAATTTGGCTTGCGTCAAGGAATTTGCCATCGAACCGTTCAGCAATGCGGTGGCTTTGGAGCGCATGATGCAACCGTTTGTGCCGTTTGTGGAGGCGTTTCAACTCAATTTTTCTAAAAATGGCATCACTTGGCAGTCGCTTTTCGCACCCGATGCGATGTTGACGGCAAAAGAATTGCGCCAGCTTGTGAAACGTTATAATGTCATTTTAGAGATTGATTTTTTGCCTACCGAGTTGCCCGAATTGTTGAAAAAACTGCCCAATTTGTACGGTATTTCCTTGAAAGGCGGCGAAGAAGAGCGCGTTGGCGTAAAATCGTTTGACGAAATCGAAGAAATCTTTGACGCACTGGAAATCATCAATTCATAATTCTTTGAAATCCGAAAAAATAGCCCCCCCCAGTATATTTGGCGTTTTTTGACTAATTTTGCTTGAAAATTATTTTTTTTACGATGAAAATAGATACCAATAAAATTATTGTCACGTTAAAATGGCTCTTGTTGGGCTTTATGATTTTCGTAATCATTTTAAAAAGCATATGTTTTTTTTATTTTGAATCGCCTGAACACTTTTTTTATTATGTTGGGTATGTCAAACAGATTTCGATTTATTTTCTTTTGATAGCAATAGTGACAGTGCGTGAAAAATGGGTATGGTATATAGGTTTTTTATATTTTATTGTAGCGAGTATTGACTTGACACTGTGGGATATTGGTTCAGGGGTTCCGAGAAAAATTTGTAGTGGTCATTCTCGTTTTGATTTTGTCCAAATAATTGCTTGGGCAAATTTTCATTTTAGGAACTCTGAAATGTGGGGTATAAATAGCTTAATTTCAATAAAAAGACTCAATATTATACAGCATTTCGCATTTCCTGCTACGGCATTATTTTTCTTGTCAAATTATGTAAGAGCTTATTACGGACTATCGCCGATTCTTAAATCAGCCAAGTCAAGATTTTTTTTTTAAAATGACAATATTTAATCGTTCGGTTTAATTCCGCACAAAAATAGCCCCCCCCAGTATAAAACCAGTTTTTTGAGAAAAATAACAAAAAAATGAAAGGAAAACGAATTATAATTGGCGTTTCAGGGAGCATTGCAGCTTATAAAACGGCAATTTTAGTACGACTTTTTGTAAAGGCAGGAGCCGAAGTACAAGTCTTGATGACCGATGCGGCAAAACAATTTATCACGCCGCTCACGCTTTCAACGCTGTCAAAACGTCCAGTTTTTAGCCATGTTGTAGGCGAAGAAGGCTGGAACAACCACGTCGAATTAGGGCTTTGGGCAGATGCGTTTGTGGTTGCGCCTTGCACGGCGACCACGTTGGCGAAACTTGCCAACGGAATTTGCGACAACATGCTCGCCGCCACTTATTTGTCGGCGCGATGCCCCGTTTTCGTTGCGCCTGCAATGGATTTGGACATGTGGACGCACGGCGCAACCCGCCGAAACCTCGAATTGATGGAATCCTACGGCGCAACCGTGATTCCTGTCGGGCATGGCGAATTGGCAAGCGGACTCGTGGGCGACGGAAGAATGGCAGAACCACAAGAAATTTTTGATTTTTTAAACACGTTTTTCAATAAAAGAATTGTCGAAAAAAGTGTTTTGCAAAATAAAAAAATATTAATCACCGCAGGACCGACCCACGAACCGATTGACCCCGTCCGATTTATCGGCAACCGTTCTTCTGGAAAAATGGGTTTGGCGATTGCGCAATCATTGGCGATACAGGGCGCACGAGTCAAAATTGTGTTGGGTCCCGCGCCGTTGACTGCCGAACGTCGCGCCGAATTGGAGAAATTGGGCATCGAAATTGTCCGCGTCGAAACGGCGCAACAAATGTTTGAAGCCACGACAACGCATTTTTCGGATTGCGATGCCGCCATTTTAGCCGCCGCCGTTGCCGATTATCGCCCGAAAAATGCGGCGACTTCAAAAATTAAAAAAACTGACGCAAGTTTGCAAATCGAACTGGAAAGTACACCCGATATTGCAAAATATTTAGGCGAAAATAAAAAATCAAACCAAATTTTAGTTGGCTTTGCGCTCGAAACAGACAACGAATTGGAACACGCCAAAGGGAAATTGAAACGAAAAAATCTAGATTTCATCGTTTTAAATTCCCTGCGCGACACGGGCGCGGGCTTTGCGGGCGACACCAATAAAATCAGCATTATTTTTGACAGTAATTACGAGCAAAACGTTAAAATATACGACTTGAAAAATAAAACTGCCGTTGCGGACGATATTGTAGCGGAATTGAGTTGGGTGTTTTCAAAAAAAGAAAATTGAACACATCAAAAAATAAAAAAATAATTTTATAAAAAATTGATAATGAATATTTTACAAGTTTTTTCAAGAAAAATAATACAAATTTCCCTTTTTGCCGTTTGCATACTGGGGGGTGGCATTTTGCAGGCACAAGAATTTAATTTTACGGTGAAAGTTACCGCGCCGCGCTTGATTAATGCCGACATCAAGACCATTCAAGCCCTCGAATCGTCGGTGCGAGAGTTTTACAACAATACAAAATGGACAGACGATGCGTTTGAAAACGACGAGCGCATCGAAGGAAATATCCAAATTATCATCAAAGCCGACGATGCGGGCAACAGATTTAAGGCGCAAATCGCCATTTCGGTCAGTCGCCCGATTTTTGGAACGAGCGAAAAAACACCCATTTTTACGCATCTCGACGACGAAGTGGGCTTTGCTTACGAGCCATATCAACCCATTCAATACGCCAAAAATGCGTTTGTGGACAATTTAACTTCCACGCTTTCATATTATGCTTTTTGCATTTTAGCGGCGGATTATGACTCGTTTTCGCCACTTGGCGGCGAATTTTTTTGGCAAACCGCCCAAGAAATACGCAATATCGTGCCTGATGCCATTCAAAAAGAAGAGTGGACGGGCATCACAAAACGCGGCGCAGTCGTCGAAACGGCACTAAATCCACGTTTCAAAGCCTTTCGACAAGCCATGTACGACTATCATCGGGTGGGTTTGGACAATGCAAACACCGATGTCGAAAAATGCCGCGCCACCCTCACGCGCAGCATCGAGCGCGTGGCGGAAGCCAACGATTTGTTGAGAAATGCCTATATTATTCGCATTTTTGCAAATACGAAGATGAACGAAATTATCGAAATTTTTAAGAACGGAACGCCTACGCAACGGACAAAAGTGGTGGAAGCAATGACCAAAATTGACCCCGCAAATGCCAATCGGTTAAAACAATTGGAAAGCAATTAAAGGAACGTTCCAAATAAAAAAATGTAAATCATCGGTTTTGATGATTTACATTTTTTTTATTCTTTTTTTTGAAGAAAAATTTTTGTTTTAAAAAACCATCGTTTTCCATGTTTCGCGTTGATATTTTCAAAACGGTCGAACCTCCAAAAAAACAAATAAATGTTATTCTTTTTCTTTATTTTTCAAAAAAAAAGTCCCCCCCCCAGTATCCAACCCATTTTTTTTATATTTTTGACCGTATTTTGAAAAAAATTATAAAACATGCAATCCATTTCTGTACTTTTCACGACTTTCAACGAAGCCCACAACATCGAAGCGGCTTTGCAATCGGTGTCGAACTGGGCAGCCGAAATCATCGTCACCGATAGTTTCAGCGACGACAAAACGGTCGAAATCATCGAACAGTTTAAGGAAAAAACAAATTCAAAAATCCAAATTTTTCAAAGAAAATACGAAGGTCCAGCCGACCAAAAAAACTGGACAATCCCCAAATCGTCGCATACGTGGGCGTTGCTGATGGACGCAGACGAGCGCGTGACGGAAGCCATGAAAACGGAAATTGACCAAATTTTGAAATCAAATAATGAAAATATTGATGCGTATTGGATTGGTTTTCAGCATTATTTCATGGGTCGTCGGGTGAAATACAGCGGTTGGCAAAACGACAAAACCATTCGCTTGATTCGCCCTGAAAAATGTCGCTACAATCGAAACAAAGTGCATGAAGAAATTGAACAAACGAATCTGCAATTGGGGCGTTTAGAAAATAAATTTGAACATTTTACGTTTAAAGATTTTCGTCATTTTGCCGAGAAGCAAGCGCGTTATGCGCGTTGGTCGGCAGAAGATTATGCCGAAAAAACGCCGCATGTTGGCTATTTTCATTTGTTTTTGAAACCTTTTTTTCGTTTTTTCAAGCATTTTTTCTTGAAATTGGGTTTTTTAGACGGTAAAATTGGTTTTTTCATTGCATCGGTTGCGGCTTGGAGTGTTTTTTTGCGTTACGCCCATATTTTTGAAAATCAACGGAATAAAAAATAATTTTTTGACACTAAAAAAAAATAAAATAATGAAAATCAATCAGTTGAGTACGCTGTTTTTTTCGCTTTTGATAGTTGCCTCGTTTGGCTGTAATCCTGCGGTAAAAACCAAAAAAACGACGAAAACTTCGACGGTAAAAACGCCACCGCCACCCGACGAAGAACCTCCAAAAGAGGAAATATTGGTTGCAAAAATCAATTTTTTGAAAACCGACGAGCTTTCTGTCGCTTTGGCGCAAGCAAAAAAGGAAAAAAAGCCCGTTTTTATTGACTTCTACACCACTTGGTGCGGTCCGTGTAAGATGATGGACGAGAGCCTTTTCAGAGATTGGGACGTGACGGAAATGATGAATCAAAACCTCATCAACCTAAAAATTGATGCCGAAAAAGGCAACGGACCCACCCTGCAAGCCATGTACGGCGTGACGGGCTACCCTACGTTTTTGTTTTTAGATGCCGACGGAAAAGTTTTGTTGGTGCATCGCGGCACAAGTTCAATTGCCGATTTTAAACAAAAAATCAAGACGGCAAAATGGAAATTTAGTCAAGGTTAAAAAAGGTTTAAAACCTTGACAATGGACAAAAAATGCGACTTTTGAAACAGCAAAAGCCGCATTTTTTGCGTTGGATACTGGGGGGTAGTCCTTAGGAAATTGAAAAATAAATATTTTGCAAAAAAAGGATATTTTGGGTTTAAAAATGGAAAATTAAATCAAAATCGTGCATAAATTTTACAAATAAAATGATTGATTGTTTTTTATAATGTGACATTTTTTTTGAAAAAATAGAAAAAAATATAACCTTTTTGAGTTAGTTTGCGTAAGAAAAGAGTTACCTTTGTTAGAAAGGTGGTTGCGATTTTTTTTAATGGTTTTTTTGAAGGAATTTATATTGTGGGGCGATAAAATTATTAAAAAAATAAAATATTTTTATACCCTAAAAAGGTTAGGCGCGAAATTTGCAGTAATGTAGAGGTTAAGACCTATTCCAGTTTTTAATGTAAATAAAATCAATTTGTAAACCATTTATATCGCACCAATTATGCTTACGACAAATAATAGATTTGAACAAGTTTCAACTATGGAGAAAGAAAAAAATGTACAGACTTTGACCGTCATGATTGCTGACGACCATCAGCTTTTCGTCGAGAGTTTGAAATTGTTGTTGGGTTTGCCGATGGAAGGTTACGACCTTCGCGTGCAAGCGATTGCGCTCACGGGCGACGAATTGGTGACGGCGTTGCAACGTTATCGCCCCGATTTGTTGTTGCTCGACATCAATTTGCCGGGCAAAAATGGCTTGGACGTGTTGCGTGAAATGAAAAAACACATGAAAGGCACACGGGTGTTGGCATTGACGATGTACGACGACCCGAAAATCATTAAATCGGCGTTCGATTTGGGGATTGACGGCTATTTGCTCAAAAATTGTGGCAAAGACGAGTTTCAAGAAGCCATTCGCACGGTTTTGAGCGGTGACATTTACATGGACAAAAACGTTTCGGCAAGTGGCATCAGTCAAGGCAGCTCGGCAATCAACACGCAGTTTGAAGACGTTTTTCAGAAAAAATTTAGCCTTACGAAACGCGAAGTCGAGATTTTGCGCCTCATCGTGCAAGCGCAAAACAATCAAACGATTGCGGGCGTGCTTTTCATCAGCGAGCAAACTGCTGCCGTTCATAGAAAAAACATCATGCGTAAAATTGGGGTGAACAGCACTGCTGCCCTCATCAAGGTGGCGTATGAAAATAATTTGATAAAATAAAAAATGACTTGCAAAAGTCAATTTTTAGCGTAACTTTGCGCGTTTTTTAGACAAACGAGTCGGAAAACGCGCAAGTTTATTGATAATCTTTTTTCTGCATACTGGGGGATTAGCTCATCTGGCTAGAGCGTTAGCATGGCATGCTAAAGGTGATCGGTTCGAGTCCGATATTCTCCACAGTTTTTTTTAATTTATTATTTTTTTCAAAAAAAAATCTACAAAAAACCTTATTGCGGCAAGCAATGAGGTTTTTTTATTCAAAATTTAATTTCTTAAAATGATTATTTCTGCAAATAAAGTAGTGCTTTGTCATTACACGCTGCGTGAAGGCACGATAAACGGCGAACTCATCGAAAGCACCGAAGGCAGCGAGCCGTTGGGCTATATTCAAGGAATCGGCATGATGATTCCGACTTTCGAGCAAAATTTGGAAGGCAAACAAGCAGGCGACCTATTTTCGTTTGCCATCGCTGCGGGCGACGCATACGGCGATTATGACGAAGAAAAATTGACCGAAATTCCGCTTGCCGCATTCGATTTGGGTGGACAAAATCCTGCCGATATTTTCATTCCAGGCGAAGTGATTCCACTCAGCGACGACCAAGGCAACCAGTTCATGGCAACTGTGATGGAACTTTCTGCCGAAAGCCTCCGCGTGGACCTCAACCACCCGATGGCGGGCATCAACCTCTATTTTACGGGTCGCGTGGACAGCGTGCGCGAAGCAACGCAAACCGAAATTGAACATGGACACGTACACGGCGTGGGCGGTCATAACCACTAAAAATGGGTTTTT
This sequence comes from Bacteroidota bacterium, assembly GCA_046051005.1. Classification (GTDB taxonomy): domain Bacteria; phylum Bacteroidota; class Bacteroidia; order Chitinophagales; family Saprospiraceae; genus JAAFJT01. The sequence goes on along the minus strand of JBJOPA010000387.1, from coordinate 1,064 downwards.
TGTCACTTTTTTGTGACATAGAAAAATAAATATACTTTATTATTATTTTTATAAAAAATTGATTATCAATATTTTTTCTGAAAATAGTAATCTTCTAACGGATAGTCTTTCGCAAAGGCTATCCGTTATTTTTTTGCAAATGTGGCATAATCTTTTTGTATTGAGTGTATAGGAAGATAATTCAACGCCATTCAAAAGCAGAAAATACGGTCTAATCAAAAAAAAACTTTAACGATATATTAACGACTTGCACATAGCATTTTTGGCAACAAAAGCGTTACTATGTAGCAACATTTGAGTCTCCATTTTATTAAAAAATTAGCATTGATGAAAACAAATCGTATTCATTTTTTGGAACAATTACCCGATAAGGTTGTTGTTTATCCAAGTTATGTTCTTACTTCTTTTAACGTATCCAAAATTAAAATTATGAAAAATTACGTGTTAGAACGCCTTCAAATTCAAAAAAATCTTTTTTTATGGGCTTTTTTGTTGCTGTTGACCGCCCCCCCCAGTATCCAAGCCCAACCAACCGCCAAACCTGCGCCGCCAACGGACGTAAAAGCAAAATCCGCGCTCGATAAAATCAAAAAACAATATGATACTTATCGGTCATTTGAAGCGACATTTACGCTCAAAATGGAGTTTGAAAAAACCAAAGAAACCCAAACGGGAACCGTCAAACAGGAAGGCAACAAGTTTCGCGTGGAAGTGAAAGGCAAAACGGGAAAATTGGCGCAAATGGCAATTTCTGACGGCGTGACGGTCTGGTTTATGCCAAACGCCAACGAAGTGCAAATCACAAATGCCTCCAAAAAATCTGCGAACGGCATTCCGTCGCCCAAAGAACTCATTCGACTCTACGACAGCGGCGAATTTATCTACCGCGTGGCGCAAGAAAACTTAAACGATGCAGGAAAAAATTGCTTGCTCGTGGAATTGGTTCCAAAAAATGGTAAAAAAAGTGAATATTCCAAAGTCCAAATCGCGGTTGATACCAAAACGAATGAAATCGCATTCATAAAAGTTATTATGAAAGGGGGCTACACCTACACCATGCGATT
>JBJOPA010000386.1:0-8807 GCA_046051005.1 Bacteroidota bacterium | reverse complement strand
TCAAAGCATTGCTCGTCAGGTTTGAATTTTCAGTACAAAATTGGATAGCATTACATTTTATGGCGTTTATTGTCATTTTTATGAGGAAAATCAACAAAAAAAAGAATGTTTAAACAGCTTCGTTTTCCATAAAAAAAAAGCCTCGTCGCACGCGCAACGAGACTTTTTTTTTATGATTAAAATTCTTAACCTCTGGATTGAAAACCGATGCCGCGTCTTGAAAACGTAGGGTCATTTTTATCCATCTTAAAGGCTTCGAGGTCTTCCATTCGCAAGACATTGTGTTCAGGGTCTGTTCGCAACTCGACGGGTGCGGCAGCCAAACGGAGGTCATATTTTTTGATGGCTTCGTCCACAATTTGTCGAATGGTGCGTGCATTTCCAAAATATTTATCTCGATATTGATGTATAAACGTCAAATAATTTCGTAGATATTCTTCGGATTCAGGCGAAATTTGCATGCGTTTGTCATAAAACATTTGTCTTGCAATTTGCATGAGTTCTTCTGGCGAATAATCTTCAAACCGCAATGTTTTGTCAAACCGCGAACTCAAACCCGGATTTGTTTTCATAAACGACTCCATATTATCGGTGTAACCTGCTACGAAAACGAAAAATGCGCCTCTTCGGTCTTCCATTTGTTTCAAAATGGTTTGAATGGCTTCGTCGCCAAAATCGCCGCGTCCTGCGCCGCCATAACTGGCGAGTGCGTAGGCTTCGTCAATAAACAACACGCCGCCGATGGCTTCTTCGATTCGGGTTGTGGTTTTTATAGCGGTTTGCCCAACATAACCAGCCACCAAACCTTGACGGTCGGTTTCAATCATGTGTCCACGCTCCAAAATGCCCAATGCCTTGTAAATTTTCGCCAAAATGCGAGCAACGGTAGTTTTTCCTGTTCCTGGATTTCCTAAAAATACGGTGTGCAACGAAAAACTGCCCAACACATCTTTGCCCGACTCTCGATAATAGCGCACGAGTGCCACCATTTCGCGGATTTGTTCTTTCACTTTGGTCATGCCAATCAAGCGATTGAGTTCATCGAGCGAAACGTGCAACAACGGCTCGTCAATCGGAATCATTGGCAATTCTCTACGGTGTTTGATTTGCAATTTCTCTACGTCTGAAAACTGAATGACCGCCAATTCGTCGCGGGTAATGGTTTCAGGCGTGTCAGTGGAAAGCAATCGAATGCCGAGATTTATTTTAGATTGCTCGACCAAATCAAAGACAAAACGCGCATTTCCGAACGTTTTGTCGCGCCCACGAAAGGCTTCGACAATGAGTTCGTCTAAACGTTTTTTGGCAGTTGGACTGAAAACCACTTCCTTTTCCAAACAAGCGTAATCTGCAATTTGAGACAATTCTTGCGGCAAATAATCTGAAAAATGAAAAATATGTTTAAATCTTGATTTCAAACCCGGATTAGAAGCCAAAAACTGCTCCATTTCTTTTGGATAACCTGCCGCAATGACCGCCAAATCGCCTGCGCCATTCGACATTTCTTTCACCAAAATTTCGACAACTTCTCGACCAAAATCTTTGGTATCTTCTTGCGAACGCGCCAACGCATAGGCTTCGTCAATAAACAAAACGCCGCCGCGTGCTTTTTCAATTGCTTCTTTCACGCGAGGCGCGGTTTGACCGATATATTCGCCCACCAAATCCACTCTGTCCACTTCGTGTACGTGTCCGCGTGAGAGCAATCCCATTTTTTTATAGAGTTTTCCCATCATTTTGGCGACCGAAGTTTTGCCCGTTCCTGGATTTCCCATAAAAACGGAATGCACATTCAGCGTTTCTTTTTCGTCGTAGCCAAAGTCGCGTCGCATTTGGACATATTTCAAATACAGCGCATGGTCGCGTACTTTTTGCTTGATTTCGCGCAAGCCGATGAGCGCGTCGAGTTTCAACATCAAGTCGTCAAAAGTCGAGTCGTCGTTGTCTTCGTCGTTCGGAAGTAGCGTTTGTGTGGTCGAAAAAACGGGTTCTACCAAACCTTCTTCAAACAATTCGGTCACTTCAAACGGCACTTCTACGACCAATCTATCCATGAAAATAACTTGGCATTTGTAGCGGTCTTCGCGCCACGAGCCTTTCACATTCGACCCCCAACCTGCGGTTAGCGTCAAAAATTCTTCTTTTTTTTCTACTTTTCCGAGTCGAATGATTTGACCTTTCAGTTCGCAAGCATCGTTTTGGAATTTTATTGTGATTTCAGATTGCCATGCGCGGGTGGGGTTGAGATTGCGCAAAATGACTTCGGCATAGACGTAGCGCGTTTCTTCGGACGAAAAACCGCGATAATAAACGCGGTCAGGTTCTGGAACGTCGTCATACGGTCCTTCATACAGTCGAATAGATTGTAATTCGATGTACGGATTTTCGGTAAAAGTCACAGGCGCGCCCGCTTCTTCGATGAAAAAATGTTTGGTCGCAATTTTTTCGCCATCAATATAAATTTCCCAATAATATTCGCCTTTTTTCCAGAAAGAACCTTCTTTATTGCTTCCCCAGCCTTCGCGAATGAAAACTACGTGGTCGTGTTTACTTACTTTTCGACGAAATGGCAGCGAACAAATCTGATTTTTTCCTTTTTTGACGATAAAACAACGCAATTCTACGTCCATTTCCCAATCGTCAATGTCGAACATTTTGTTATACAATGACACTTCGGCATACATGTATTGCACCTCGTGTCGGTCAAACACTTGGCGATATTTCTTACGATTTTCTGCCAACCACTCGGTCGAGGCATAGACTTTCGTATCTCTATATTTATAATTTTTTCCGTCAGGCAAAAAGTGTTCAAACATAATAATTTTCTCTGATTAATTCGTTATAATTAATGAAATTTTGAGTTTGTAAGACGTAAAAAATTGAAAAAGATAACCGATTTTTAAAAGACATTTTTGTTAATGTTTTTTAGAAAAAAAATTTAATAAAAAATATTCTTGAAAAAACATCAACAAAAAAACGAATTATTTTAAAACTAACCAAACATTTCGCCCTTTTTTTTACGAAATGTTTAAAACTATGTTTTGAAATGAAAAACAAAAATGACGCAAAATTATTTTTTTTTCGTTTTTTTATTCCAAAAATGCCCCCCCCCAGTATCCAGCCACTTTTTTCGCTTTTTTTTGAAAAAAACTACCTTTTGCGCTTTGCATATACGCAAGGCTTGCCATCAAGTCGGGTTATTTTGCTATTTTTGCGCCTCAATTTAAGAAAATCGCTAATTTTGTGCCACTAAATCTGTTTTAATGTTTGTTAACGAAAAACCTTACTGAAAATCAACATGAGTCTTTTATATCGTTTTGTGCATACCGTTGTTTCTGTCGGTTTTCGATTCTATTTTAAAAAAGTTCAATATTCGGGTTTGGAAAACATTCCGACCGACAAGCCGATTTTGTTGGCTTCCAACCACCCAACGGCATTTTTTGAGCCTGTCATGTTGGCAGTTACGTTGCCCATCGAGTTAAATTTCATCACCAGAGGCGATGTTTTTGAAAAGCCTTTTTATAGAAAAATTTTAGAAATGTTGAATATGATTCCCATTTTTAGATTTCGCGATGGCTTTTCAAATATGAAAAATAATTTAGCTACAATGGATTTTGTTTACAAAGCATTGAGCGAAAAAAAGAAAATTTTGTTGTTCGTTGAGGGTTCCACCCAAACATCGTGGCGGCTTCGACCCATGCAAAAAGGCTTGTCTCGCATGGCTTTTGGAAATTATGAACGCTTTGGCGACCTCGATTTGCAAGTTTTGCCCGTTGGTTTTACCTACGAAAATCCCCACAAACGCCACACCGAAGTCTCCATCGAGGTTGGAAAACCCATTGCGTTGCGAGATTATTACGCCCTACACGCCGAAAATCCGAACCATGCGGTCAACAAATTGACCCGCGACATTGGCGAACAGTTGCAACCTTTGATTGTGCATCTCACAAAACCCGAAAATGACGATTTGGCAGGAAAGATTTTTCAAATGTATCGGCTTTCGTTTCCGCTTGATGTGTTTCCAATTTTTCAGCCCTCGAAACGCAGATTGCGGGCGCAACAAGAAATTGCAGAAAATTTGAATCAAGCGTCGGACGAAAAAATAGCCGATTTACGCCAAAAAATGACCGATTACGAAGCAGATTTGAATCGTTTGGGGTTGAAAGATGTTGCCGTTGCACAGCCTTATCATGCTCGTTTGAGCAACAATATTGCCCTCGTGCTGGGCGCAATTCCCTACGCGCTGGGCGTTGCGACGCATTATTTGCCCGTTTGGTATGCCGAACAAATTCGTAAAAACAAGATAAAATATTATGAGTTTGAAGGTCCAATTGTGTTTGCAGTGGCAACATTTTTGACGCTTTTTTTCTACATTTTTATGTTTTTTATAGCCTTGTGGTTCAATCATTTTGCCATCTGGGTGGCATGTTTATTGTTGCCGTTGTTGGGATTTTACGCGCTCATTTATCGCGACCGTTGGAACAAAGTGAGTGCCGCCCGTAGCCTCCAAAAACTGGAAAACGGGGCGGAAATAGCGGCAAAATTATTTGAAAAAAGATATAAAATTTTGGAATCGGTGCGCGGGAAACAATGATTTTTAGTTTTTGCGTCGCGAGATGCCCCCCCCCAGTATCCAAGCCATTTTTGGTACATTTTTCGACCAAATTTCATTTTTTATCCGCATTTTAACTAATCAAAATTTGGTAAATTTGCCCATTACGCCTATGAAAAACGAAATAAAAAAGTAAAAAAATGGAATCGGAATAACAAAGGCATATGTTTTGTCGTTTCAAGTTAGGATTTTGCAGCATTTCTTTTGTTCAAAAAAATAGAACCTATCCGCAACACTTAAAAGTTTTTTTTAAGACATTTCAAAAAAATAGATAGTGAAACATTATTTTTTAAGAAGCATCTTGTTGATTTTCGTCATTTCGACGACCACCTTACGCGCCCAGCAGAGCGGTTGGGAAGTGGGCGGTTTGGTCGGAACCACCTATTATTTGGGTGACTTGAACACCAATTTTGACTTTACGCACCCTGGTCCGTCGGTCAGCGCGTTTGGTCGGTACAATTTCAACCCGCGTTTGAGCCTCAAATTTGGGGCTTCGTATGGCACAATATCTGCCGATGATGCCTACTCCAAAAATACGTTTGAGCGACTTCGGAATTTGAGTTTTCGGTCGCCGATTTTAGACGGAGCCATGCAATTTGAGTTCAATTTCATGCCGCTCATTTACGGCTCGCGTGAGCAATGGTTTACGCCTTATTTGTTTTTGGGTGTCAATGTTTTTTATTTCAATCCGCAAACAAAATACGAGGGAAAATGGTATAGTTTGCGTGGACTTGGCACCGAAGGGCAGTTTCGAGGCGAAGAATATTACGCCGTGCAAGGCGGTTTGGTCTATGGCGGTGGGTTCAGATTTGCCCTCAACGAATCGTGGGGACTGAACATCGAAGCCAGCGCAAGACGATTATATACGGATTATTTGGACGACGTGAGTACCGATTATCCGAACATGAACGACCTGTTGCGCCAACGCGGTCCGCTTGCCGTTACGCTTGCCGACCGTTCGCTGCCCAACGAAAACGGCAAAAAACTTGGTCAACTCGGGAGGCAACGCGGCGAAAACAATAGAAATGACACCTACACATTTCTGGGCATCGGCGTAGTATATTATTTTGGGGATTTGAAATGTCCGCCACTTTTACGATATTAAAAAAATATTTTCAAGTAAACAAAAAAATATAATTTTGTTTTAAAAGAAAATCCGTCAATGGAAAAAGAAGAAAAAAAAGCGATAAAAATAGAAAAAGAAGCCATTTTTTATGAGTTGCAAGCACTTTTGAAGCCTTATCAAACCGTGTTGAACGAAGCGGTAGAAGAAGTGGCGACGCAAAACGTGTCAAATTATCCGATTCTCGTGGCGCATGAAATTGCTGATGCTGAAATAGGCTTGCCCTTCATTGCCAATGCTGCGAACGGCGCGTGGTCAGTGCGCATTTCCACGCTCGAAGAATTTGTGGTGAAACAAATCATCACAGGAGAACGAATAGATGATTTTAGAAAATTATATAAAAAACAATCCGATAAAAAGTTTTGTGTATTCGTTTTAGCAAAAGAAAGTACGCCCACATTTTTGTTTTTGCCGAGAGCTTAAAGAAAATGTAAAAAAAAATAAAAAATGGAAGTGAACAGCAGTTGTCACTTCCATTTTTTTTTGATGCGAAAATTAACCTTTTTATGTCTTTCGTAAATCGTATTTTTGCATCAAAATTTTATTTTATTTCTCATAAAAAAAATACTAAAAAAACAAAACTCATGCAACGTATTGTTTTATTTTTATGGCTGTTTTCGGCGTTGAGTTGTCATTCAACGGCGCAAAATACGCCCCCCCCCAGTATTATTCCCACTTTTTTGCCTTCTAAAACCAAAACGGCAAACGATGGCATTGCGCCTTACATGGGCGGCTTTCGCTACGGCGCAAACATGGGTTGGCATCCGCCCTACACCGACGAACAAATTGCAGACATTTCCGCAGGAAATCCTGCGTTAGGGGTCGCGGGCGTAGGCGTAAACACGTTACGCCCTGCACTTTTCGAGCATTTTTTGGAACAATGGGGCTACGATGCGCGGGTGGCAACATTTCAGCATTACGCCGATTTGGGCATTCGAGACAACACCGTTTTCATCGGTTATCCGAGCGATGCGCACCGCGACAAAAGCCTTTTTTGTGGAAAAGATTCGGCGGTTTCGTTCAAAAATCTGTACGAACCCATTTGGGACAACGGCGAAAATGGAACGCCCGTAAATGACAAAAATTATTATGCGTTGTATTGTTGGAAAGTGGTTAACAAATATAAATTTAACGTCAAGTTTTGGGAAATTTGGAACGAACCCGACTACGCCGTTAACACTTACAACAACGAATTGCCCGCCGACAATCCCGCGTCGTGGTGGCGAAAAGACCCATCGCCTTGCGAATATGCCATGCACGCGCCCATTCAACATTACGTCAGGTTGTTGCGAATTAGCTACGAAGTCATCAAAAAAGCAGACCCAACGGCGTATGTTGCCATTGGCGGCATCGGTTTTCCGAGCTTTTTGGACGGCGTTTGTCGCAACACCGACAACCCCGACGGCGGAAAACCGACCCCCCAGTATCCAAGCGGCGGCGGCGCATATTTCGACGTGTTGAGCTATCACACCTACCCGCACATCGACAATTCGGTGCGCGAGTGGAGCAATTTTATCAACGGATTTCAATATTTTCGACACTCCGACCGCGCTGTTGATGGCGTTTTTAATCGAAAAATTTGGTTGGAAAAAGTATTGGAAAAATATGAATACAACGGAAAAAAATATCCGAAAAAATATGTCATGATTACCGAATCTAACCTCCCGCGTAGGCGTGTGGGCGAGTTTTTGGGCAGCGACGAAGTGCAGAAAAATTTTTTGATGAAATGTTTGATTCGAGCGCAAAAAGAATATTTGTTACAATTTCATGTGTATTCAATTGGTGAACTACAATTTACGAATCAGATAAAATCTGAATTTGATGCAATGGGTTTGTACGAAAAACTCGAAGGAACGAAATTATACAGCAGCCCACTCACCGAAGGCGGTATTGGTTGGCGCACAACGGCACTTTCATTGGCTGATTTTCGATACGACGCGGCAGAAACGGCAAAATTAAATTTGGCAGAAAAGCCGAAATGTGACGGCGCGGCGTTCAGAAACGACAAAGGCGAAATTGCATTTTGTTTGTGGGCGAAAACGAAAATAGATTTGTCCGAAGAAGCTGATGCGATGTTCAGTTTGCCCGCCCATTTGTCGGGTCGAAAAATGGAGAATCGAACGTGGAATTGGTCGAAAAATCCCCTCGCAAAAATCGTGGATACCCGCGAGGTTTTGTTACTCAACGCCACGCCTCAATTTTTTATGCCCTTGCCTTTTGACTTTCCCGAACCGCCCAAAGAGATGGGTTTGAATGCGGTTCAAAAAGGCGAAAAAATTTATATCGCCTTGAAAACGGACGATAAAAATCTGATTAATCTAGAAGTTTTTGATATTCAATCGCAAAAAAGAATTAAAATTTTAGACAATGCAAACGCCGATTCGGAAGGAAAATTTTGCACAACGTTGGACACCAAAAACCTCAAAAAAGGATTAAATATGATAGAACTTGCTATTGGAAAGAAGAAATTTACTAAAAAAATCATCATTCCATAGAAAAAAGGCTACCCCCCAGTATCTACGCCCCAAAAATGCGAAATATACTGGGGGGTAGCTTTTTTTCGATATTTTTGAAGAAAAATATTCTTGTTTTCTTCAAAATTCGTTTTCCATGTTCGGTGTTGATATTTTTTTAATCGTCCCCATTTCATCAAAAACATTTTTTAACGTCTGTTGTTTCATCTTTTTCTAGAATTTTCTTTTCTACAAAAATAAAAGTATAAATCCGATGCAATTTTGACTAATGTATTGTATTTTTACGCAAGTTTTTAGAAAAAAACTTTTTTCACTATTCCTCTGTTTCATTTTTTTTAAAAATTCTTTAAAACCTTTTTCTCTCAATAATTTTTTTAGCATGACAAAAATCTTTTTACGATTCTTCGGTTTGTCGTTTGCTTTGATGTGTTGTAACATTGCGGTCGCACAAGACCGAAAAGCACCAAACCCCGATGCTGTTTCGATTGCTCAGCAGTATCTCAAAAAACAACAAACGGAATGGAAATTGACCGATGCCGATTTGTTGAATGCCAAATTGGACTACGCATATCCGACGGAAGCGACGGGCGTAACGCAT
>JBJOPA010000385.1:0-5760 GCA_046051005.1 Bacteroidota bacterium | reverse complement strand
ATTGTAAAAAGTATAACCACTATAGTTTATTTTATACGATAAATAATTCAACGTGTCAAATTCATTACACCAATTATCTTTGCGGACAAACGCTAAACAGGTTTCATTATCCGTGTTCGGTTGACAGTTTTCTAACGCTACAAGTAGGGTCAGAAGCAAAATTATTACTTTTATTTTCTTCATATTCCAAATAAATTTCGTTTGACTTTAATCGCAATACTCTAATATTGATATCTTGAACCCAAACGATTGAAAAATATGCCCCCCCCCAGTATATCCGCTTCAATTTACTTTATTTTTTCCCGTTTTGCTTCATAAACCTTAGTTTCAATCAATCTAATAGACGAAATATAGCTCACGCTATCAGTAGATATCCATTTATTGCAGATATAAGGCTTCCCATCAGCATCTGTTATTTCGCGACGAACAAGCGCAACAATATCAAGTGTAACTTTTGAGGTTCTTCCAATAAAAACATATGTTTTAGTAAAATAGCAACCATCGTATTTAGCAAAAATACCATGGTAGTTAAGCAAAACACGACGCTCATTTTCTGATAAGGTTTCCACCCTTTTGCCATAGTATTTTTGAAAGTTGATTTTTTTCAACTTGGTAATCACTCTATCGTTGCCAGCATTTTCTAAAATGCCAAAATTGGAACGACAGCCTGTTAATATCAAAATATAATAAAAACAGATAAAAATATTTTTCACTTTTTTCATATTCTATATAACTCAATTAGTTAGTTTAACTCTTTTATTCCTAATTTTGCACAATGCAAAAATACAGCTTTTTTTTTAATTCATTTTTTAATCAAAAATATTGCGAAGCATTACTAAAAAAAATATTGCTTCACTTTTCGTAAAAAAAACGCCCCCCCCAGTATAAATCCAAAAAAATAGATGCGCACAAGCTGTACGCATCTATTAGAATTGAAATATTTATTTAAAATTTATTAAACTTTATTGTTATTCCATTTCGATAATTAAATCGTTTTGTTGTACCAATGTTTTTACGCCCAACACAATTTTTTTCACCTTTCCTGCAACGGAAGCCGTAATCGTAGATTCCATTTTCATGGCTTCGATGATGAATAATGGGTCGTTTGCCGCTATTTCCTGACCTTCTTTGACCAATATTTTACTCAAACTGCCTTGCAATGGCGTTCCTATTTGCTTTTCACCCTTCGCTTTTTCATGCGCCGCAACGGTCACTTTTATCTTGTGGTCGCGCACGTCCACCGAACGAGTTTGACCATTCAAACGGAAAAAAACCGTGCGCATGCCCGACGCATTGGGTTCAGAAAGATTTAAATATTGAATCAAAATAGATTTTCCTTTGTCAATTTCTACTAAAATCTCTTCATTAAACGACAATCCGTAGAAAAATGCAGCCGTCGGCAAATTGCGAACCGCACCAAATTGTTCAAAATGTTGATTAAATTCTTCCCAAACCTTCGGATACATTTTCCAAGACAAAAAGTCTCGAAAATGAACATATTCGCCAAACTGATGCTTAAAATCCGCAAATTCTTTGTCAAAATCAACGGGCGCAAGATGGGCGTTGGGGGCTTCGGTGTAAGGCGTTTCCCCTTTCAAAACCATCGCTTGCAATTCTTTGGGAAATCCGCCCGGCGTTTGCCCCAAATCGCCGCGCATCATGGCTTTTACGGAATCTGGAAACGCCAATGTCCAGCCTTTTTTCAATACATCGGCAGCCGTCAAATCATTTGCCGTCATAAACAAAGCCATGTCGCCCACCACTTTTGAAGAAGGCGTAACTTTCACGATGTCGCCAAATAATTGATTGACAATTTTATAATTTTGTTTGATGGTTTCAAATTTTTCTTCCAACCCCAACCCACGCGCTTGCGGACGTAGGTTTGAATATTGTCCGCCCGGTATTTCATGTTCAAAAACCTCCGCCGTTCCCGCTTTGAGGTCGGCTTCAAAGGGATAATACCATTCTCGAACGGTTTCAAAATAATTTGCATATTGGTTCAACGAATGCAAATCAATCGGATTGTTGCGTGTTGGATTGCCGCGCATCGCTGCCACCAAACCATTGAAACTGGGTTGCGACGTGAGTCCAGACATCGAAGAAAGGGCAACATCAACGACATCAACACCCGCTTCAATGGCTTTCAAATACGTCGCCGTTTGCAAACTACTGGTGTCGTGCGTATGCAAATGAATCGGAATATTTACGTGCTGTTTCAACGTTCCAATCAAAATTTCGGCAGCGTAAGGGGTCAATAAACCCGCCATATCTTTCACACATAAAAAATGTGCGCCCTCTTGTTCTAGCTCTTTTGCCATGTTTACGTAGAAGTTGAGGTCGAATTTGGTTCTTTTGGGGTCTAAAATATCGCCCGTATAACAAATGCAGGCTTCGGCGATGCCGTGCGTTTTCCGAACCGCTTTGATAGATGTTTTCATGGCTTCTACCCAGTTGAAAGAATCAAATATTCTGAAAACATCAATGCCCGCATCGGCGGATTCGTAGATAAATTTTTCAATCAAATTATCTGGATACGCCGCATAGCCAACCGCATTTGAACCTCGAATCAACATTTGAAACAAGACATTTGGCATTTCTTTTCTCAATAATTCCAACCGTTTCCAAGGACATTCTTTCAAAAAACGGAGGGCAACATCGAACGTTGCACCGCCCCACATTTCCAACGAAAAAAGGTCGTTGCCGTGCGAGAGGGCGTAATTGGGCGCAACATTCAGCATGTCTCTCGTGCGCAAGCGCGTGGCTAACAACGACTGGTGCGCATCTCGAAATGTGGTGTCGGTATAAAGAATTTTCTGTTCTGCTTTGATTTTTTTAGCAAATTCCGTTGCGCCCAATCGAAGCAATTCGCCTCGATAACCACCCGAAACAGCTTCGTTGGAGGCGTTTTTAGGCGAATATACTGGGGGGGGGGCTTTTCTGAACAATTTTTGTTTTTTCAAGTCAATTTCCGCCACATCTGGATTTCCATTGACGATTACATTGGCTAAAAACTGTAACATTTTAGTGCCTCTGTCCTGTCTTCTCGGCAGTTTGAGTAACGACGGATTTTCGGCAATGAAGTTGACCGTCACTTTCCCCTCGCGAAAGGTTTCATGGTGTAATAAATTTTCTAAAAAACCAATATTTGTTTTTACGCCCCGAATTCTAAACTCTGACAATGCCCGCAACAATCGGTCGTTTGCGCCTTGAAAAGTGCGTCCCCAAGCGGTTACTTTCACCAACATGGAATCAAAAAATGGAGAAATTTGCGCGCCCGCGTAGGCAGAACCGCCATCGAGTCGAATCCCAAATCCACCCGCCGAACGATAGGCAATCAAAGTTCCATAGTCAGGTTTGAATTGTTGCGTCGGGTCTTCGGTCGTGATTCGGCATTGAATGGCATAGCCTTGACATTCGATGTCGCTTTGACTTTTGATATTCAACGTCGGGTGCGCCAACGGATAGCCCATCGTGACCAAAATCTGCGAACGCACCAAATCAATGCCCGTAATTTCTTCCGTAATCGTATGTTCTACTTGGATGCGTGGATTGACTTCGATGAAATAAATATTTTCATCTTTGTCCACCAAAAACTCAACAGTTCCAGCCGCAGAATAGTCAACGGCTTTGCAAATATTGAGCGCGTATTCATACAATTTATCTTTTGTCGTTTGTTGCAACGTAATGCTGGGCGCAATTTCGACTACTTTTTGAAAACGTCTTTGCACCGAGCAATCGCGCTCGAAGAGATGCACCAAATTTCCATAATGGTCGCCCAAAATTTGGACTTCGATGTGTTTTGGATTCTCAATAAATCGTTCAAAAAAAACGGTTCCGTCTCCGAAAGCCGTTTTTGCTTCTCCGCTTGCTTCGTTGAAAGCGGCAATCAATTTATCGGCGGTTTGCACCACGCGCATGCCGCGTCCACCGCCGCCCGCAACGGCTTTGACCATGAGTGGAAAGCCAATTTTTTGACCCGTTTCCATGATGGTTTGGTCGGAATGTTGTTGCGCATCGTCAAAACGCGCATCGGGAATCATGGGGACATTTGCTTTCAAAGCGACCACTTTTGCGGCAACTTTATCGCCCAATTGCGCCATAGATTCGGGCGAAGGACCCACAAATGCAATGCCTTCTTCTCGACAACGGCGAGCAAAAGTTACGTTTTCAGACAAAAATCCATAGCCAGGATGTATCGCTTCTACTTGATTTGCTTTCGCAACACGCAAAATTTCTTCAATATCAAGATAAGGTTTGAGTGGGTCGTCGTTCTTTCCGATTTGATAGGATTCGTCGGATTTGTAGCGATGCAAAGAATAGCGGTCTTCGTAGGTGAAGACGGCAACGGTGCGCAAGCCCAATTCCGATGCGGCACGCAAGACGCGAATGGCAATTTCTCCGCGATTGGCAACCATTAATTTCTTAAATCTGCGGTGAGATTCGTTCTCAAAACCAAGATGTGGCATAGGTAAATAACAGGTAAATAAGATTTTAAAATATTTTTTGATAAATTAATTGGGAAAAAAAACGTTGCAAAAATGCTCATTTTTTAAACAATGACCCCACTTTTTTTTTATAAAAACAGGAATATTTTGATAAAAAGGTAAAAAAAAGATTCGTTGCGTTTCAAACCCGTCCATCAAACGACGATATACTGGGGGGGGGCGTTTTGGGCTTGCTTTCCGCATTAAATTTTGTCATTATTTAAATAAAAAGGTTAATGAAGATAATAATATCGAAAAAACTATTATTTTTGTCAGAAAATTTGTCAAAATTTTATTTTCCTAACTAAAAAAATTGGGTTTATGAAGCGAATTGTACTGTTTTATTTCCTCTTTTGCTTTTCATTTCAGGTTTGGGGACAAGGCGTGACCACCGTGATTGACACGCGCACGACGCGAAGCAATGAACTGACGCACGATTTTCCACAAGGTGCGCAAGTGTTTCCAGTTTCTTTTTACGCCTTTTCGGTGCGAATAGAAGGCAGAAAATTGATAGAAGAAATCAATTCTGTAAAAATATTGTGCATCAACAACAACATTGCAACCGATAGTTTTGATTTAAGATTGTCTTCGGAAAGCGACCAAAATGGAGACGAATATTGGGTCAGCAACCTCGTTTTTCTCGACCCGCTTACGCAAAATATTCGATTGGTGTTGAAAACGAAAAGTCCAATCGGAGACAACGTTCGGAACGTTACGTCTCGTCTTTTTGCGCCGACTAACGCTAAAGTTGACCCCAAAAATCAATCGCCCAATGGCATATGTGAGCGACCGCCGTTCATCGCACGGTCGCAATGGGGCGCGCAATGGAGCTTGCGCGACAACGAAATTTATAGTGGTACGCCGACCATCACAACGGTTACACATTTGGTCGTTCATCATGGGTCGAGTCCGAACACGGCAACCAATTACGCTGCTGTGGTTGCTTCCTATTTCGACTATCACATCAATACGCAAGGTTGGGCAGACATTGGTTACAATTGGTTGGTGGCTCCCGATGGAACGCTTTTTTTCGGTCGCGGCGGCGGGGACAATGTGCAAGGCGCGCATTTTTGCGCAAAAAATGCCAATACGATGGGCGTTTGCCTTATCGGAGACTATCAAACGGTGTCGCCCAGTACAAATATGCTGACCACGTTGACCAATATTTTGGCATGGAAAGCCTCTCAACAAAACATCAATGTGTTGGGAACGGCGGTGCATTATGGCGTGGCAATCAATCAACTTTTAGGGCATAGAGACGGTTGCGCTACGGACT
>JBJOPA010000384.1:0-6912 GCA_046051005.1 Bacteroidota bacterium | reverse complement strand
GAAGACAAAAAAGCAGGGCGCGAAATCATTCAATATGTCGGCATGACCGCCATTAATGCCCTCACCGCTCGAAATCGGACGCTCGGAGAAAAAGAAATCAACCATCAACAATATCGTTTTGCTTTGCCCACCGCCTACGCGCACGGCGCAGCCATGATGATTAGTCGAAATGTGATGGAAAAAGCAGGAACGATGTGGAATGATTTTTTCTTATACTATGAAGAACTCGATTGGTGTGCCAGAATACGTCGTGCGGGGTTTGAAATTTGGGTAGAACCCAATGCAAAAATATATCATAAAGAATCTGCAACTGTTGGGGCATTGTCTTCTTTCAAAACGTTTTACATCAACCGCAATCGTGTGTTGTTTATGCGTAGAAATTTTGGAGGGATTAAATTTTTGTTGTATTTGTGTTTTCTCATTTTTGTGACGATACCTGTCAATTTGTTTAGATGTTTCACGACGGGTCAATTTTTTCATTTGCGTGCTTTTTGGAGAGCGATGGTTTGGAATTTGAAAGACGCTTTGGGTATGAAAACGCAAACTATCAAGGAAAAAACGCCTTCGCCCGCTCAAAATGGATCCGCAAATCCTAAAAACGGGAAACTCAACGGAGCCATGAAGCAAATGGGCGCAACCGAATTTGCTGCAACTGCAGTCATCGAGGGCGATAAATTTAGTCCGAATTAATTAATCACCTTAACATCAAAATACATCACATATTTATGAGAATATATTTTTTTTATTTATTGATTCCCGTCGTAGGTTTGTTGTTCGTCATGCTTACATTTCCTTTTTTGACGGTTTTTTTCTCTCGTTTTCGGAAGGAAAAAGCAGCAAAAAATGACGGGTTGCCACCAAAACAATTCGATTATGCCAACATCATCACGGCATATCGAAACATTGAAATTGCGAAGGCATTGGTACATTCGTTGTTGCGTCAAAATTACGAAAATCAGCATATTTATCTCGTCGCTGACCACGCGGACATTGCGGATTGGGACATCACAGACCCGCGTTTTACGCTCTTAAAGCCAGAACCGAGCCTAAATCTGAAAGCAAAATCCATCATTTATGCCGTCGAACGCTTTGTTCGTGCGCATGAGTACATCGTCATTTTTGATGCCGATAATTTGGCGCATCCTGACTTTTTGAAAACCATCAACGAATATGCAAATCAAGGTCATCTTGCCATTCAGGGGCAACGCACGGCTAAAAATTTGAATACAACAATGGCGGCGGCGGACGCAATGGGCGAGTTTTATAAAAATTTTACGGAACGAGAAGTGCCTTATTTGTTGGGCAGTTCGTCCGTCATTTCGGGTTCGGGCATGGCGGTTGAAACGAATATTTATAAAGCATATCTTTATGGCGAGGAAATAACGAAAACCAAAGAACAATGGAAAAAAATGTTGCAAGAAGATAAAATTTTGCAAAATGACTTGGTCGGATTGCGAGATGTGCAAATCGTTTATGCAAAAAAAGCCATTTGTTACGACGAAAAAGTCACAACCGCAGATGCCGTAGAGACCCAACGCAGTCGTTGGTTGTTCTCTTATTTTCAAAATTTCCCCAACGCATTGCGTTTGATACTGGGGGGGGCGCGTTCTGGGAGCTGGAACCAGTTTTTTTTCGGCTTGGTCACCATTAATTTGCCCATGTTTATTCTTTTAGGCATCGCCATTGTGGTGTTTATGGTCTCTTTATTCGTAAATTACTGGTTGGCTGGTTTGATGGCGGTGGGAATTTTTATATTTGGTAGCAACATTTTATTGTCCTTGCAGCTTGGCGGCGCGCCTTCGCAGGTATGGAGCGCGATTTGGGGGCTTCCCACGTTTGTTTTTCGTCAATTTACCGCATTGTTTAAGATGAGAAACCCGAATAAGAACTTCAAACATTCAGAACATGTCGTAAAAGTTTCGATTGATGACCTTTTGAACAAAAAATAGCTGCTAAAACAGACGGAAATGATGCGTCGAAATACATTTTTAAGGCTTTCTATCGCGTTGAACCTCCTATTGTTGGGTGGAGTAGGGCTAACTATTTACAAATTAGGTGGGATTCGATACGTTTTATATCTCATCGAAAACAAAGGAACGGGGCTTGCGGCGCAAAAAAGCCATCGGCATGCACTTTTTTCCGTCTTGCCCAGAAAAGATAGCACCATTATTATGTTGGGGAACAGCATTTTTGCAGGTTGTGAGTGGGCGGAATTGTTGCAAAACCACTTCGTTATCAATCGAGGAACCGTCGGCGACACTTCTGACGACATTCTCGAACGGACGGACAACGTTTCTAACCTAAAACCCCGCAAAGTTTTTTTGTTAATCGGCGTAAATGACTTGCTTTTCAACACCCCCCAGTATATTAGCGACAATATTGTTAAAATTACCCAAAAAATTAAACAAAATAGCCCCGAAACTAACGTGATTGTGTTGTCCGTTTTGCCGATTCATCAGCAATTGAAAACACAATACGTGCAAAACAAAGATATTTTGACACTAAATCTCTTGTTGGAGATAAAATTAAATCATAGAACAGAGCTTGGCGTTCGGTTTTTGAACATATATCATCATTTTTCCTATCCAAATCAGAATG
This sequence comes from Bacteroidota bacterium, assembly GCA_046051005.1. Taxonomy (GTDB): domain Bacteria; phylum Bacteroidota; class Bacteroidia; order Chitinophagales; family Saprospiraceae; genus JAAFJT01. Next base: position 4,314 of record JBJOPA010000384.1, on the reverse strand, counting down.
AGTTGCGGCAGGAACTTTCAAAAGACGGGATACATCTAAACGAAAAGGGGTATTTAATCTTAAAAGAACTACTAAAACCTATTCTTTAATTAAAAAAATCGTATGATTTTCAACAGCATTGTCTTTTTAATATTCATTCTTGCTTTTTTACCGACCTATTTTTCTCTGAAAGGCAGGAGTAGAATGTGGTTATGCCTCGCCGCCAGCTATTTGTTCTACGGTTGGTGGGATTGGAGGTTCTTGGGACTCGTTTTGTTCACCACAACACTCGATTATTCACTCGGAATTATCATTCGAGACACCCCCGACGACGCGAAAAAGAAGAAACTTGTCGTATTAAGCGTCTTCATGAACTTGGGATTCCTCGGGTTTTTTAAATATTTCAACTTTTTTGCCGATTCTTTCCGCACACTTTTGCTAAACTTCGGCGTGGAACCGTCGTGGAACACCTTGCACATCATTCTTCCCATCGGAATTTCTTTTTATACCTTCCAAAGTATGTCATATACCATCGACGTATATAGAAAAGAGTTTGAACCTGAACGAGATTTCTTCCGTTTTGCCACGTTTGTGGCGTTGTTTCCACAGTTGGTGGCGGGACCTATCGTGCGGGCGAAGCATTTTTTGCCACAATTTAGGGAAGATAAGAAGTTTGAGGTCGAACGTTTTAAAGAAGGGCTGGTACAAATTGCGTGGGGCTTCTTTAAAAAAGTGGCGATTGCAGATGCCATCGCGCCTTTTGTGGATCAAGTCTTTGTTTCGCCGCAATTATTTACGTCGGCGCACCTATTTGTCGCGGTTTTCTTCTATTCTTTCCAGATTTATTGTGATTTTTCTGGATATTCAAACATCGCCTGCGGATTGGCGCAGATGATGAGCTTTGATTTCCCTTGGAATTTTAGGACTCCATACTTTTCTCGCAATTTTTCGGAGTTTTGGACGCGTTGGCACATCTCCCTTTCCTCGTGGCTGCGCGATTATCTCTATATTTCACTCGGCGGCAATCGAAAAGGAACCTTTTTTACCTATCGAAACCTCGTCTTGACCATGTTGTTGGGTGGATTGTGGCATGGCGCAAACTGGACTTTTTTGTTTTGGGGCTTTTTGCACGGGTTTTACCTCGTCGTACAACGATTGACGGAGACTTCTTGGCAGATTACGATGAGTTTTTTGCGGATTCCGCGCCTCATTCAAGCAGGACTCGCCATTGCAATCGTATATTTCTGGACGTGTTTTGCTTGGATATTCTTTCGCGCACCCAATTTCGGTACGGCTTGGCAAGTTATTGAAGGTATTTCGCGCATGGACGGTTTGACTGTCGTCAATAAACCACTGGTTGCAAAGTGTTTGTTCTTAATTTTTGTCTTGTTGACCGCCGAAATTACGCATCAATTCATTGATTTACAGAAATTAGCCATCAAAAATACGTTTTTTAGAATCGCTGCGATTACGACTTTGCTCTTATTTTTGGATATGTTTGGCGTTTTTGAGTCGGCTTCCTTCATTTATTTTCAGTTTTAACGCATTTTTTTTTATTCTTTGATAATTTTTATAAAATATGGAGGTTTCTTCAATGCAAAAAGCAACGCAAACGGTGCAAGAACCGATAAAAATAAATGAAATCGCTTCAAATTGGAGTAGATTTCGTTCGCAAATTGGCTGGCTACTGGCGGTCGCTTGTTTATTCGTTGCAATTGAACGCGGAATCGGATATTATTTGAGTAATTTAGTTAAGAAAAGTCAATATCGTTATTCGCAATTATATTTTCAAGATGCAAATTCCGACAATCCTGATGTGTTAACCGTCAGTAATTCACGGGGTTCTGCGTTTTATCAACCGTTAATTAAAGAAATGACTGGAAAAACTTCATTTAATCTTAGTTACAACGGATTACCTGCTGATTTAGCCGACGTTCTCGTACGAGATTACATTGACAAACGTCGTCCAAAAGTCATTATCATTGACCCAACCATGTGTGATAGGCAGTCGCCTGAATTAATTAAGGACTTTAAAGTTTATTCTCACATGTCGCCTCGTTTGGATAGCTTGTTAAAAACAAAATCTTCTACCTCTTTTTATGCTTCAAAGTTGTTTTCTGTTTATCGGCACAACTCTGAAGTGTTTCAACGCGCCGTTATTCATCGTTCGGGCAACGAAGCGGAGTTGATTCCAACCAATTTTATTACAAAAGAGCGCATTGAAGATACGGCGACCACCCTTTATAAACTTTCTATTGACACCGCCATGACAAAAAGGTTGCGACAAACCATTGCTTATGCGCGTTCGCAAGGGATTGAGGTTAAATTAATGATAAGTCCGTACTTTAAACGTTTTGGGGAGAACGTAAAAGCTAATTTTTTGGACAGTTTAAAGATGCAATTTGCGGATTGTGGATTGCCGATACATGATTATTCTACGTCTTTGGACAATGCAACGGCGTTTGCGGACTATCAACATTTAAATAAGGTCGGCGCAAAATTATTTATACAGCAATTGGTAAACGATAATATGTTTTCTGCGTCATCGGAAAAGCAAAATTTTTTAGAAAATACGCTTTCTACGCCATCGAAGACCCCCCCCCCAGTATCGGAGGCAGTTTTACCACCTTCACCGACGGTTACACCCCCAACGACGACCCAACCACAAACGGCGTTGCCGCAAAAACCCACATCGCCGCAACAAGATTTGTTGAATACGCCCATTCCTGCGCCACAAAAGCCGCGCAAACGGAAATCGAAACCCAATAATGAACCGTATATTGGCGTAGATACGTATTTTTAGGAAAGAAAATAATATTTTACATCTAAAAAAAACCGTTTTGTACAACACTATTTAGTGTGTACAAAACGGTTTTTTTGATTGATGCACCGATTTTTTTTAGATGTAGTGCGGTGGTGTCCAACCAGACTTCATATTTTCTTTTCCGACGCACTGCAATTCAATTCCGACGCGCACGTCATCGCTTTCTTCCAACTGAATTGTAAATTGAGGCAACTCCGTCGAGATTTGATTGTACTTTTCATCTTTTCGATGCTTCCATCTTCCTTCGTAGAACCGCGCACCATTGACGCGAACCCACGCCACTTTTACGGTATTGGTGCTTTCGTCGTAATCGTAGGTAATTTTACTGGGCATTTCGAGTGTCTTTTTCTCGTCGCCGCCCTGTTTTACCATTGGCAACCCCGACAATCTTGCTAAATCAACACTATTTGCAACGATTTTATTGGCTTCTGACGCAATTTCATGTAATAAAACTTGCGTTTTTTGCGTCCAAACCCGATATTGCGCATAGGCTTGTTTGCTTCTTGTTTGGAGTGCTTCTCGAAACGGAACTTCGTCCATCAATAAGTCTTTTAAAACTTTGATTTTAGGGGTTAATAAATTGAAATCAGGCGTAAGCGGCATGTTTCCTGCTGCACTTTCCGCCACATTTTTAGTTTCTGATTGAGAATATTTAGAATAATCTTCAATCAACAGTTTAATGATTTTTTCTTTCGCCATAATATTTATGGATTTTAATGATGAAAAAATTTTTAAAAGGTATTTATTTTATATTGACGTAGTTTTAAATTTATTTTAGTTCTTGTTTTCACAAAATTAAGTTATAAAAAGTGTAAAATCTGATAACAAAATTACATTTTAAGCATCAATATCATCAAATTATTCTACAAAAACAGCAAATTATTCGACGAAATTATCAAATCAAGTGACGAAGTTAGCAAACGAAGTGACGAAATCGGTAAACGAAGTGACGAAATTAGTAAATGGAGTGACGAATGTTGTTAAATTTTTATCAATTCTACTCAAATTAGCATCAATTCTATTCAGATTAGCATCAACTTTACTCAAATTAGCATCAACATTTGTAAAATTAGGTTCTATTTTTTCTTTTTTTGTATTAATTTTCTCTGAAAACGAACCTTTTATTGTAGTATTGCTATCATTTTTTTTCAATCTTTATCCTTATATCCTTGTTTTCTATTCAATATAACGCAATAAAGGTGCAAAAATTGTGTGTTTTAGTGCGTTTATACTGGGGGGGGCGTTTTTTTTTTATTTTTATTCAGTAGAGACTGCGCATGCGCTGTCTCCGCCCCAAGTTTGCGCATCGCACATGTATAGTGGAGACAGCGCATGCGCAGTCTGTACGGAGTTTTTTTTTGTTTTTAGACAGCCCATGCGCAGTCTGTACGGATTTTTTTTGTTTTTAGACAGCGCATGCGCAGTCTGTACGGATTTTTTTTTGTTTTTATTCCAATCATTTCAATTTTCAATAAAAAAATCCGCCTCTACGGTTAAAGTAAAGACGGATT
>JBJOPA010000383.1:0-9274 GCA_046051005.1 Bacteroidota bacterium | reverse complement strand
TATATCAACAAACCCGTTGATTTCGACAAGTTCTTTGAAATTGTTCAAAAAATTGAACAATTTTGGCTGCAAACTGCCATTTTACCTTCTACGAAATAAGTTTAGAAAACGTTATAAATCGGCTTCTCGTCTTTTCAAATAAAAAAAATTAGCAAAATAAAACCAACTTTATTTCATTTTTGACGATTTCGGAATGATTTTTAGTACTTTTACATGTTTAAATTTAAGAATATAAAAAAAATCAATCCGAATACTGGGGGGTAGCATTTTTGTTGCCCTTCTCGTCAAAAGCATGTTAAAAAAAACAAAAATAACACGAAAATAAAAAATATTACCCATCACATATTAATGTAGATTCAAATGGTTGGTAAATCGGCGAATAAGGAAATCAGTATTTTATTGATAGAAGACAACGCGGGCGACGTGCAACTCGTGGAAATGTATTTGAAAGATGCGTCTTTCAAATACGATTTGTTGCATGCAGAAACGCTTTTTGAAGGCATTGCGTTGATGAAACGCTTTGAAATTGACATTGTTTTGTTAGATTTGTCGTTGCCCGACACGCAAGGTTTCAAGACGTTGGGCAAATATTTAGAGCAAGCGGCGCAAATTCCCGTCGTGGTTTTGACGGGCGTAAACAACGAAATCATCGGCAATCAAGCCGTAAAAGCAGGCGCGCAAGATTTTTTGGTAAAAGGTCAATTCGACGGAAAATTATTGGGGCGCGTGTTGCGCTATTCCCTCCAACGCTCCCGCGACAAACAAAAAATTGAAGCCGACCGCCGCGAACTCACCCTCAACGAACGCCGCATTTCAAAAGCACAACAATTGGTCAGTTTTGGAAACTGGGAAATGGACATCATCAGCCACGAAATGATGTGGACAGAAGAAGTTTTTCGCATTTTTGGCGACCCGCCACGCACGCCCAATCAAGTTTTGCCCAATATGGGGCTTTCCAACTACCTCCGCATGGTGCATATCGAAGACCGCGCCAACGTAGAATCGTTTTTTGAAAATGCCATCAAAAATGGATTGCTCAATAAAATTGAACACCGAATTGTTATCACCGAAAGCATGACCATGAAATGGATTGCCCTACACGCGCAAGCCCATTTTGAAGAAATGACCCAACAGGTGATGCTCGTGGGCGGCGTGCAAGACATTACCGAACGAAAATTGAGCGAACAGCTCATTATGGAGCAAAATATAACGAGACAAACTAATCTGTTGAAAGAAGAAGTATTGTCCGATTTGGGGTTTCACATCAGAACGCCGTTGAGTAGTATTGTAAATTTTTTATACTTGATGGAACAATCCAATCTTCCCAATTCGCAACGCGAAATTGTGGACGGTTTGAAAAGTTCGATTGATGATTTGTCTTTGATGGTCAATAATTTGCTCAATTTTTCGATGTTGGTTGCCCAAGATTTGAAGTTGGAAGAAGAAATATTCGACCCACAAGACTTTTTTGCTGCCATCGAAAAGGTGTTGCGCATCAAGTCAGATAGTGCAAAAGTTCATTTAGAATTTGCTTGCATGGGCGATGATTTTGACAACAAAATGAAAGGCGATGCTAAAAAAATTACGCAAATCATCTATAATTTGATGGACCACGCCGTGCGGCACACGCCAAAAGGCAGCAGCATTTTGTTTGACATGGAGGTGATTGTCGCACCAACCGTTGCACGAGCAACAAAAACGCAACAACGAGACGGTTTGCGCATCAGCATGACGCATTCGGGCTTGGGTCTCACGACCGACCAAATCAATGAATTGTTGGGCGATAATAAAATTTTAGAAACCATTTTGCCGTCTGGACACTCCGAAGACAGCACGTTTGACCCCTTTTGGAAAGACCACGAAAAGCCCATCGGCTTGGCAATTGTCATAAAATTGGTCAAAATACTGGGGGGTGGCATTCAAGTGAAAAATAGTGGTTCTGACCGCTCTATTTTTGAAGTCGAATTTCCGATTCGCGTCGAACGTGTTGCCGAAGTCACCAATGGCAGCCCGAGCGCGCCCGTCCGAATTTTGTTGGTCGAAGACCATTTTTTGAATCAAATGGCGACGCGCAAACTTTTGGTCGCATGGTCGCCTTTTGTAGAAGTTGATGTGGCAGACAATGGATTAATCGCGCTCGAAAAATTTAGAGCCGTAGATTATGATTTGATTTTGATGGATTTGCAAATGCCCGTTTTAAATGGTTTTGACGCAACCGTTCGGATTCGCGAAAAAAGTCAAGTGCCCATCGTTGCACTCACCGCCTCCGCCAATCGGTCAGAAGCCGTGCGTTGCCACGAAATTGGCATGAACGATTATCTCGCCAAACCATTCAAACCCGAAGCGTTGTATCAAGTGGTTTCAAAATTTATTTCGCAAGTTGCAAAAGAACATACGGCATAAATTTTTATCCTATATTTCAAAAAAATCACGTGTACATCACACGTGGTTTTTTTGTTGTAAAAAAATCTCGAAAATAGCCCCCCCCCAGTATCCAGACGTTTTTGAGCGTTTTTTTTGAAAAAAATAGATGTCGTTTGCGGAATTTCGCTTTTATTTGCATCAAGTTTTTTCAAAACACGTATAATTTTAGATTAATAAAAAAAATCACCTATTTTAAAACTAAATTTTTCAACCTAAAAATTAAAATAAAGTTTAAATATGAATCGTTCAAAAATAGCAGGCATCGGGCGTTATGTGCCAGAACGTGTCGTTACGAATGACGACCTTTCAAAAGTAATGGAAACCACCGACGAGTGGGTGCAAGAGCGAACGGGCATTCAAGAGCGTCGCTACGGCAAAAAACATGAAGAAACAACGACGACGATGGGCGCAGAAGCTGCCAAAATCGCCATCGAAAGAGCGGGCATCACGAAAGAAGAAATTGATTTTATCATTTTTGCAACGTTGAGTCCCGATTATTATTTTCCGGGTTGTGGCGTTTTGTTGCAACGCGAATTGGGCATCACGAAAACCGAAATCGGTGCGTTAGACATTCGCAACCAGTGTTCGGGTTTCATCTACGCCCTTTCGATTGCCGACCAGTTTGTGAAATCGGGCATGTATAAAAACGTGTTGGTCGTAGGAGCAGAAATGCACTCGATGGGCTTGGATTTTTCTACACGCGGGCGCAACGTGACGGTCATTTTTGGCGACGGCGCGGGCGCAGTAGTGATTCAACCTTGCAAAAGTGACGAAGAAGGCGGCATTTTGACAACAAAACTGCATTCAGACGGAACGTATGCCGAAAAATTGGCGTTCATCAATCCAGGTTCGCATGGCGGCTATCATTTCAAAAAAGCAGGCGAAGAAATTGATTTTGGCTATCCCGATGTGGAATATGGCGAAATTTTTATGACGCAGCACATGCTCGACAACGCGCAAAACTTCCCGAATATGGAAGGTCAATTTGTGTTTAAACTTGCCGTTCAAAAATTTCCAGAAGTGATTAAAGAAGCGTTAGCAGCCGTAAATTTAGAAGTTTCGGACATTGATATGTTGATTCCGCATCAAGCCAATTTGCGGATTGCGCAATTTGTTCAAAAAACATTGCGTTTGGGCGACCACCAAGTTTGGAATAATATTCAAAAATATGGTAATACCACTGCCGCTTCTGTTCCCATCGCACTTTGCGAAGCATGGGAAGCGGGTGCGATAAAAAAAGGCGATTTGGTTTGTTTGGCTGCTTTCGGAAGCGGTTTTACTTGGGGTTCAGCCCTCATTCGTTGGTAATTTTTTACAGATTTTAAATTAAAAAATTAATGAATTATAATAATTTATCGCTCAATTTTGATGGGCGCATTGCCATATTGACCGCCAATCGCCCCGCCCAATTGAACGCCATTAATCAAGAAATGATGGGAGAAATTGGTCGCTTTTTTAGAGAAGATGCTAAAAAACTCGACGGTTTGAAAGGCGTAATCATCACGGGAGAAGGGCAAAAGGCTTTTGTGGCAGGCGCAGACATTAAAGAATTTGACAATTTAGATAAGCGTTCTGCCGAAAAATTGTCGCAATTTGGACACGATGCCTTCAAAGCAATTGAGCGATTTGACAAACCCGTGATTGCTGCCGTAAATGGTTTTGCACTCGGGGGTGGCTTGGAATTTGCAATGGCTGCGCACATCCGCGTAGCGAGTGAAAACGCAATATTTGGCTTGCCCGAAGCAACATTAGGCATCATTCCGGGCTACGGCGGCACGCAACGCCTCGTTCAAATCATCGGAAAAGGACGCGCCTACGAAATGATGATGACCACCAAAGCCATCAACGCCCAAAAAGCACTTGATTGGGGATTGGTGACCAACGTTGTGCCACAAACAGAACTCATGGAAACCGCCATCGCATTGATGACACAGATTTTGGATACCGCCGCACCACTTTCGTTGACAAAAATTATTGAATGCGTCAATGATTTTTATGAGCCGTCGGTCAATGGTTTTTTCAGAGAAGTGTTGGATTTTGGCGACTTGGCGCAAACCGATGATTTTAAGGAAGGCGCACGTGCATTTGTTGCGAAAGAAAAAGGCAAGCGAAATTTCATCGGAAAATGAAAAAAATAATTGCCATTTCGGGGATTCTCGTTTTTTTTTCGGAAATAATGACGGCGCAACACCGCGATTCGCTCGCCTTTGCGCGGGCGAATTGGACGTATGACACTTTGCGGACGGGCTTAATTTGGCAACAAAATCACTTTCAACAAAAAGAAATTTTTGAAAGTAATCAACATATCAATATTATTCGCGTTGTTAAAAAAAATGAAAAAAATGTAATCCGATTGGCTTCTGCTGGAAAAAATTTGATTAAAACCAGCATTTTTGCTGATTCATTGGGTGCATTGGTGGCGATAAATGGAAGTTTCTTTGATACGAAAAAAGGCGGAGCGGTAGATTTTATCAAAGTCAATGGGGTTATTTTTGATTCTACACGCTTCTCAAATGGCAAACTTGCAGAACATCAATTGGCGGCAATCGGTATAGACAGCTTGCAACAGGCGTTGATACTGGGGGGGGGCGACAGTACCGATATTCGTTGGGAAACACGCCTCGAAATGCCCAATATCATGGTTACAGGACCACTTTTGTTGAAAAATGAAGTCATAAATCCACTGAAAAATGTAGCCTTTAATGTCAATCGTCACCCAAGAACGGCTTTTGGAATTACAAAAAGTGAATATATTTTTGTTACTATTGATGGGCGTACTGCCCAATCACAAGGAGTTTCTTTACTTGAATTGACCAAAATAATGCAATGGTTGGGGTGTTTCGATGCGGTAAATTTAGACGGCGGCGGTTCAACAACGCTTTTCATAAAATCAAAATCACCAAATAATGTTGTAAACATGCCTTGCGACAACAAAATATTTGACCATGAAGGCGAACGTGCTGTTTCAAATATTTTGTGGATAAAAAATTAATTTTTTAAAATAAAAAAGCCACCCCCCAGTATAAAAGCCCTTTTTCAAGCATTTTGTCTTGAAAAAGGGCTTTTTTTATTAAAAAATAAAAACTTTATCGTCCGTTGCAATGAAAACTCAAATAACCTACGACTTGGTCATATCGCCCACCAAAAGGGCGTTGATAGAGCAAAACCGTATATTGATTGTCGGTTTCAAACCAATTTCCTTCGAGCGACGTAAAATCGGGTTCAGGTTTGTTTTTATATTTTACGGCGTATAAATAATTGTAAAAACCTTGTTTTAAATAAATGTCTGCATGATAACCGCGCACTTCGTTGGCAGATTCCCGAAATTCCATTTTGTAATCGCGGCGCAATTGCCAATCTGAAAACGGTCCGACGATGTAGGCATCGGCACTATCCAACGGCTCATTCATGGGCAGCGAAAATTGAGCGATGATGTAATCGGACTGCAGATTGTCGTCATCTTCATGCGAATTTTCGATGATATAACTGCCGTCGGCATCGCGATACGAAAAATAGGGTTCGTTGAATCGGTCTCTGTCGGGCAACATTCTGTATTCCCAAGTTTCGTCGCCGCGTGTAATTTTCGCCACGCGCTCGGAGCGAAAACGATTGGAACGGAAATCGGCAAGCCGAAATTCTTTTCCCGCCTTGAAAGTAATGACGTTTTGATAATCGAAAAGCAAACTATCGCCGATGGTCATCAGCGGCGGCACGGTAATGCTTTGGTCCCAACGCCCATTTTGAATCATTTTCATCTTAATTTCCTTGATAGGATTGACGCTTCGCAAGTTTTTGATGCCTACGGACAAGTCAAATTCTTGATTGGTGCGAAAGGTGCTGGCTTCTGAAAATGTATATTTCGGACGAATTACGCCTGTTTTTTGTTCATAAATCACAAAACGACGGGTCATCACCAAGCGTTTGTCGCCCAAGTCTTCGTATATTTTGAGCAAATAATTGCCCGATTTTTTAATTTTAAAATTTTCGTTGGGCAATGAAAAGTCGTAGTGCATGAATGGCACCAACGTATTGAAGCCCGCTTGATAACGCCGAACACGCTCGAGGTCGAAAGCGTCAAGATATTCCTGCTGTTCGAGTTCGGAGGGAGTCCAATCGGCATTGCAATGTTCAACAGTATAAACAAAATCTTTTATGTCGCCGTCTAAATCGTCAAAACTAAAATTCAATGCGCCATTTCCGAGTTCGATAATGGGCATTCCGATGGGATTGTTGATGGGATTAAATTTAATAGAAAAAATATTTTCATAATATATCGTGTCAATATATTTGATAGGTTTTTCTTTTTTGACCGCCAACGAATCCGCCTTTTGGAGGCTATCGAGTGCGACAACCATTTTTTTCTGGGTCAGCGTATCTTTTTTATTGAGCGTATCCACCGATGCCATCGCCGTTTTTGAAGAATCGCGGCTATTGGTTTTCACCACTTGATTGGTAGCAAACGTAGTTTGCGCGGACAAAAAAGTAGTAGAAAAAAAATAGGTGTATAGACAGATAAAAAATAAAAATAGACGGCTTGAAATATTTCTCATAACTTTTTAGTGTAGGAAAAAAAGATAAAATAAGGGTAAAAAAAATAACAGAACAGAAACAATAGTGGATTTTCTCAAAATAAAATTCAATGTGATGTTTTTAATCTCTAAACATGCCTTTTATACTGGGGGGGGCATTTTTTAGCAAAACTAAAACGTTAGAGATTGATTTTTGTTACCTTTATAGATTCGGATTTTTTTTATAAGATGGCGTAACTGACCGTAAAAGTAATAATATTTATAAATTCCACACAAATAAAATAAAAAAATAAAAAAATTTTTACAAATAAAATAAAGTTTTTAAGCAAAAACATTCTACAAAAAAAATATTGCCTCATGCGCGAACACACGAAGCAATATTTTTTTTTAATTGATTTTGTTTGTAATTTCTATCTTTCTTTATACTCTTTTCATCAATGTTCGCGGCATAAACAACGTAATTTCATGCCCTTTTCCGATGTAAGGATATTGCAAACCGTTCCAAAGCATGATGTTATATACGCTGCAGTTGAACACTTCCGCCAATCCTTCTATGTTTTCGTTGTCACCAACGGTGTAAGTGGTTTTGAAATAGTCGGCATCGTCTTCCACTTTTGGCAAGTTGTCGTCAATCACGACGGGCGCGAAATTGAAATTGGTATTTTGCCCATTTTCGACGCTCGAAAGTGCCTCGACCACTGCGCCCATGACGCGGCGCGGCAAGTTCAAATTATAGCCATTTTCAGATGCGGGAATATAACCTTGCTTGAATTGTGGATTCAGATTTTCGATGGTGCTTTGCGGCAAACCTGTGATTTGCGCCAAACTATTGAGCGAAATGGACTGTTTTACGCGCAAAGAAGTCAGCGTTTGCTGGTCTAATTTTGGTAAAATTGGTTTCAGCCCGTGATGCTCATACATTTTCATGAGATAGGTGAATGCGACAAATTTTGGAATGTAATTTTGCGTTTCTGTCGGTAAAAACTTTTTGACGACATTGAAATCGCGGCTACGTGCTTTTTTCATGGCTCCGCCGAGTCTTCCTGGTCCGCAATTGTAACCTGCGAGGGCAAGTTCCCAATCGTCGTAGGCGTTGAACATGCGTTTAAAATCTTTCAAAGCGGCTTCGGTAGCGCGCACGAGGTCGAGTCTTTCGTCAACATTTTCGTTGATATGAAGCCCAAATTCTTCGCGTACATCGGTCATGAGTTGCCAAATTCCAGTTGCACCCGCATGAGAAACGGTAGAAGGCGTGAGTTCGGTTTCAAGAACGGTGATATATTTGATGTCTGCGGGCAAGCCCAATTCCTTTATTTTTTCGTCGAAAAGTGGAAAATAGGTGGCGGTTCGCCCAATCATTCGTTCGGTTTCGCGCTTTGACCTGATGAACGAATTAATTTTTTTGACCACATAATCGTCCGTTCTGACTCTGACCAAACATTCGAGACCGCCGAGACGTTCTATAACGCCCTCAACGTCTGCGTTCGGGGCAGCTTCCTTTTTTCCAATTGGTTTTGCCGCCGATGCAATTGACAGCGATAGCGCGCCGACGACTAAAATGTGAAGAAATCTTTTCATTTGAAATGCGTCCTTTCTTGCTATTTCTTTTTTCATTTTTTTGCCTTTTTTAAAAATTGAAATAGTTGAGTTAACAAAATTGCCTTTTAAAATAAAATTATATTACAAAATAAAATAATTTTTAAGATGAATACCGATGACAAAATCATGCAATTGCACGTCGTCATTTTTTTTATATACTCATAGAAAATAGGGTTTAGATTGTCATGCTTGAAAATTAAAATAAATTTTTTAAAAGAAGCACGAAAACAAAGTAGTACGAAAGAAGTACGTGTAAAACATTAAATAATAATAATGCGACAATCTAAAATGTAAGATGCGATTTGTTGCAAGTGTTAAAAAAATGTTGGGTAAATATTACTGCTACGAACAAATGATTTTTTTTGGAAAAAACTTTTTAATAAACTTACGTAAACAAACTAACGGCACAAAGATAATCACGTCTTTTAGATTGTGGCTACTTTTGATAAATAAAATTTTAATTTTAACATTTCAGCCATACAAAATTCTATAAAAATCGTTTTTTTTAACATAAATTTGCAAAAAAATAATATTTATATTAAATATTTAATTTTATAATTAATTATTAATCAACATTTTAAAAAAATAAAGGTTTTTGAACCTGTTCGCAATATGTTGATAATCAATAAATTACGTAGTTTTTTTATTTTTTATTATAAAAATAATTTTTTTTGTAAAAAAAAGGTCATTTTTTATGGATTTTTGGATTTAAATTTCGTGAA
>JBJOPA010000382.1:0-7821 GCA_046051005.1 Bacteroidota bacterium | reverse complement strand
TAAAACCCACGAGCAGGTCGGGCGACAAGTACAGCCTCTTGATTATGAAAAAAAGTGCCACCCCCAGAAACGGTTCCCCATAAATCAAAACTTGACTCTATTCTCACTTTGTGACGTGCTTGATTAGAACATTGATAATTTACGCGCCAACCTTGACTATTATGTGGACAGGAAGGACCCGAATAGGAACTAAATCGAATTCTCATTTTTCCAGAGTTGGCAATAAATGTGTCACGTGCAGAAATAGAACTTACCCCTATTCCAGTTGCGTCATCACCATCAAAAATAGTAAGGTAGTCACCTGTCATTTGTTGATATTCTGAAAACGTTAATAAAATTACCTTTCGATTTGTATCAGGCGGTTGAATAATATAATTACAATCTACGTAAGATGATACATAGTCATTTCCACTACCGTCGTCAAAAGAACCTTCGCAGTTATTATAATATTGTGTACCATAACAAGTAGGTCTTGTACCAAACACTGCCGAAATAGTTCTATTTCGATTGACTGTCAGTTGTAGAGGATTTTCTGTACCGCAAATTATGCCATTTTCTGACCAGTACAAAAATACGAAATCATTTGATGGATATCGAGCTGTTAACTGAACTACCGAGTTAGAATCAAAACAGCCTGTGCCTGTAACTATGGCGGTGCCATTGTAAGGTCTAACCGCAGAGGCATTAACCGAATATCTAATATTGGGAGAACAATTAAATTTAGCGCGCCAACCTTGATACGTATTGGTTGCGCTACTTGTGAAAGTTATGAAAAGTTGTCCTGTATTGCTATTAACGATTGGGGGGATTTCATATCCGCTAAATGTTCCCAATAACCGCCCTCGCGCATTAGAACCTTCATAAACACAAACCAAATCACGAGACCACTCCGTATCAAACTCCGTAAATTGCAACGAAATAGACCGCTTTCCTGCAGGGGCGCGAATGAGCCACGAACAGTTTAGGTTGTTGTCGTAGAGTGCCGCGCCGCTACCGTCCGAGATGGTACCCGAATCCGCCTCCATGATTTGTAAACCGTTGCAGGCTTGTGCAAAAATGGCATTGCCCGACATAAAAATAAAAAATAAAAAGAAAATGTATCGCATAACGAGTAATATTTAATTGTTAATGAAATTAAGGAAAATAAAACATCAAAAACAAGGTAAAATACTGGGGGGGGCATCTTTTTTATCTCGTTTCTTATATCGCAAAGATAAGGGCTTAAAAACGTTGATTTTTCGCACATATCAGTAAAAATGAATATTTTTTTATTTAATGTAAGTAAAAAACAGGCTTTTTTTTGCTTTTTTGTTGTGCTTTTTGGAAAAATAGTTTTTGGATAAGGGCATAAAAAAAATTATTTAGTAAAATACGGGACGTATTTTACTAAATAATTTGATGTGAAGACTGAACAAAATTTAATTTATCCCCAAATATACTGGGGGGTAGCATTTTTCAATGCCTTTGCGATATTTTTAAGTTACAGACTTTTTTTCCAAGCGGCAGCGACGGCTTTGGCGACGGCGGGAGCCACGCGCTTGTCGAGCGGCGACGGAATGACCATATCTTTCGTCGGATTCTCGACGCAATCTGCAATGGCATAAGCGGCAGCAATTTTCATTTCGGTCGTGATGCGCTTTGCGCGGGCATCGAGTGCGCCGCGAAAAATGCCCGGAAAACCCAACACATTGTTCACCTGATTCGGAAAATCGCTTCGTCCTGTTCCAAAAATTGCTGCGCCGCCTGCAAACGCTTCATCGGGCATAATTTCGGGCGTTGGATTTGCCATCGCAAACACAATCGCATCGCGATTCATCAAACGAATATCGTCGGCGGTCAACAAATTGGCGACGCTGACACCGATGAAAACATCGGCATTTTTCATGGCATCACGCAAATTTCCTTGCGTATTGCTGCGATTTGTATAATCCAAAAATTCTTTTTTAATGTCGTTCAAATCGGTGCGTCCTCTGTGGATAATGCCTTTGGTGTCGCACATAATCACGTCTTTGACGGGTTCAAAACTGGGGTCGTGGTTGTCCACGCCGCTCAAAATTTGAGCAATCGCGCCGCCCGCCGCGCCCGAACCATTGATGACCACCACCAAATCGGTCATTTTTTTGTTCACAATTTTCAACGAATTGATGAGACCCGCCAACGTCACCACTGCCGTGCCGTGTTGGTCGTCGTGAAAAACTGGAATGCCCAAATCCTGCAACCGTCGTTCGATTTCAAAACAGCGCGGCGCAGAAATGTCCTCCAAATTGATGCCACCAAAAACGGGAGCCAATTGTCGAACCGTTTCGATAATTTTTTCGGTATCTTGCGTATCCAAACAAATCGGAAAGGCATCAATGCCCGCAAAATGTTTGAACAACATTGCCTTGCCTTCCATCACGGGAATGGAAGCCGCCGCGCCGATGTTGCCCAATCCCAACACCGCCGAACCGTCGCTCACGACCGCTACGGTGTTGCCTTTTATCGTATATTCGTAGGCGGCTTCGGGGTTTTCGGCGATTGCCAAACACGGAGCTGCTACGCCGGGCGAATAAGCCAACGACAAATCGGTAGTCGTGTCAGCCGCAATTTTAGGAACAACGCTGATTTTGCCGCGATGTTCGCGGTGCAATTTGAGAGATTCTTTGTAAAAATCCATTATTTTTTTTATAATTTAATTTTATTCTGATTTCTTTTTAATTCTTTTGCAGTCAAATTTTATTTGGCTTCTGAAAATGCAAAAGTGTTGAAACACATTTTGGTATTAAAAGTTTTGATTTTCTTTGAAAGAAAAAACGGAGGCAAAAATACAATGAAATCATCATATTATTTTCAATTGCGTTATTATTTGTTGAAAAACATGAAAAAATTGCAACAATACGTTCAAAGTCATCAATTTCCAACGTTTCTGATGCGTTTTCCGAATTTAATTTTGGCGGCGCATGGGTGGCATTTTTTGCTCAATTTGCGAAATTGGCACGTGGCGCGTTCGCTTTTGGCGGCGTTCAAAACGTTGCACACGGGTGCGCGGGTTGTGGACGCGGGCTGCGGCGACGGGTTGCACCTGTTTCCGTCCGCTTGGAGGCACCCCCCAGTATCTTTCGTCGGTTTGGACAAAAATGCGGGAAATTTGGCTTTTTGTCAACGTTTTATCGAGAAAAATGGATTGAAAAATATTGAATTGTTGGAAACAAATTTAGAAAATTGGACAAATGAAAATAAAAAAAATATGGATTTGATTTATTGCGTCGGAACCTTGCAATACATTCCAGACGATGAAAAAGTGTTGAAAAATTTTGCAAATGCCTTGAAATCGGGCGGAAAATTATTGATTTACACGCCCATCAATGAGCGATATGTTTTAAAAATTTATAAAAAATTATTTCAAAACCTTGATAATTACGAAAAACAACAACAACGAACGCGGATTTATACGGAATCAGAAATTACAGAAAAATTAGAAAAAAATGGTTTTCGGATTACCAAAAAAATATTTTCGCACGGCGTTTTTGGCATTTTGAGCTATGAAATTTATAATATTTTTTTATTATTGACCTCTAACAGCCGTTTTCGGTTGTTACAATTTTTCTATTTGTTGGGCTTGGCTTTTTTTTTACCGCTCATTTTTTTGTTAAAAATCATTGATTTTTGTCAACCCTTGAAAAATGGAAACGGTTTGCTCATCGAAACCGAAATAATGACGTAATTTTGCGAAAATTTTTAAAGAGAAAAGTATAAAATAAAAATAAATATATGGATAGGCGAGCGTTAAAAACGGTCATTCAAGAGTTAGCAAAAAAATATCATACAGAAACAATTGACATTCGGCGGCATTTGCATCAGTTTCCTGAACTTTCCTACGAAGAAGTCGAAACCAGTCGTTTTATCGCCCAAAAATTGACAGAAATGGGCATTCCTTTTCAAACGGGTTATGCAGAACATGGCATCGCCGCCATTTTACAAGGCGAAAATACGGAAAAAAACATCGAAAAAGTCGTCGCCTTGCGTGCCGACATGGACGCATTGCCGATTGACGAAGCCAATGACGTGCCTTATAAATCCACAAAAAAAGGCATCATGCACGCTTGCGGACACGATGCGCACACGGCGAGCCTGCTCATGGCGGCAAAAATCTTGCATGAAACGCGCCAATACTGGGGGGGGACCCTAAAACTCATTTTTCAGCCCGCCGAAGAAAGAACGCCCGGCGGCGCAAAATTGATGATTCGCGACGGCGTTTTGGAGGCTCCGCAACCCGTCAGCATTATC
Organism: Bacteroidota bacterium; assembly: GCA_046051005.1. Taxonomy (GTDB): domain Bacteria; phylum Bacteroidota; class Bacteroidia; order Chitinophagales; family Saprospiraceae; genus JAAFJT01. The sequence goes on along the minus strand of JBJOPA010000382.1, from coordinate 3,555 downwards.
GGTCAACACGTTCATCCGCCGCTCGAAGCGGGCAAAGTGGGCATCAAATCGGGTATTTACATGGCTTCGAGCGACGAATTGTACCTCACCGTTCGCGGAAATGGCGGTCACGGTGCCATGCCGCAAGAAGGGATTGACCCTATTTTGATTGCCGCGCACATCATCACGGCGTTACAACAAATCGTTTCGCGCAATGCCGACCCCGCGCTGCCGACGGTCTTGACGCTCGGAAAAATCAATTCGACAGGCGGCGCAACCAATATCATTCCCGACGAAGTCAAAATTGAAGGCACTTTTCGCACGCTCGACGAAACTTGGCGCAACGAAGCCAAACGCCGAATGGTAAAAATGGCAACGGGCATTGCCGAAAGCATGGGCGGTTCGTGCGATTTTGTGATAGAACACGGCTATCCCGTTTTGAAAAACGACGAAACGTTGACCCCAAAAATCAAGGAAGTGATGGTCGAATATTGTGGTGCAGCAAACGTGGTGGACTTGCCGTTGCGCATGACGAGCGAGGATTTTGCCTATTTTTCGCAAGCCATGCCCGCCGTTTTCTATCGCTTGGGAACGGGCAATGTGTCGCGTGGCATCACGGCGGGTTTGCACACCGACCGTTTTGACATCGAAGAGTCGAGCCTCGAACTCAGCATTGGTCTCATGGCTTGGTTAGCCATTCGAGAATTGGGAAATTGATTTTAAAATATTGACAATCAAAATTTTATAAATAAAAAAATGATTCAACTGATTGATACACATGCCCATTTGTATAGCTCAAAATTTGACCACGACCGCGCCGATGCGATTGCACGCGCACGCGAGGCGGGCATTGCGCACGTATTTTTGCCGAATGTAGATAGCGAAACGATTGAGGGCATGTTGCAAATGGAAACCGATTTTCCAGATTTTTGTACGCCCATGATGGGTTTGCATCCGTGCGACGTAAAAGAAAATTTTGAAAGCGAATTGGCGATTATGGAAACGTGGTTGCAACGCCGCCCGTTTTGTGCCGTCGGCGAAATTGGTTTGGATTTGTATTGGGATAAAACTTTTTTTCCGCAACAAAAAATTGCTTTCGAGCGGCAAATGGATTGGGCGCAATCGTTGGATATTCCGATTGTGATTCATTCTCGTGAATCTACGGAAGAAGTATTGGAAATATTAGAAAAAAAGCGTGAATATACTGGGGGGGGCATCTTTCACTGTTTTTCAGGCACGGTGGAGCAGGCAAAACGCACCGTCGAACGGGGTTTTGTATTGGGAATCGGTGGCGTAGTGACGTATAAAAACACCAATTTGCCCGAAATAATTCGCGCTGTGGGTTTAGAAAATTTGGTGTTGGAAACCGACGCGCCTTATCTTGCGCCGATTCCGCATCGTGGCAAGCGCAATGAATCGGCTTTTGTGCGGCTCGTCGCCGAAAAAGTTGCCGAAATTTTAGAAATTCCGCTTGAAAAAGTTGCCGAAATCACGACTCAAAATGCTTTAAAAGTTTTTAAGGTTAAAAATATTTAAAAAATAAAATCATCAAAAAAAAGACAACTCGAAGTTTTTCGAGTTGTCTTTTTTGATTATTTATGAATAGAAATTTTTAAAATATTACCATTGTAATTCTTCATCAATTTCATCGCTTTTTTTAGCTGTTGCGGGCGTTTCTACTTTCGCAGGCTCGGGTTCGGGCGCGGCGACGACGACTGGCGCGGGAGTTTCGACGACTGCAACGGGTGTTTCCACCACTTTTTCAACGACTTTTTCTACCACTACGGCGGCTTCTTTTTCGTCCATTTGTTGCGCGGCGAACTCGGCTGCTGCTACACCTGCGGCTCCAATGGTTGCCACTTTTGCTGCATCAATTGTTTCCACAACTGGTGTTGCCACAACTTCCACAACTGGTTCGGCGATTGCTTCAACAACGGGTGTTGCCACGATTTCCGCAACTGGTTCGGCTATTGCTTCAACGGCGGGCGTTTCTACGATTTCCGCAACTGGTTCGGCAATTGCTTCAACGGCGGGCGTTTCTACGATTTCCGCAACTGGTTCGGCGATTGCTTCAACGATTGGCGTTTCTACAACTTCTGCAACAGGTGCTGCAATTGCCTCAACGACTGGCGTTTCTACGATTTCCGCAGCTGGTTCGGCAATTGCTTCAACAACGGGCGTTTCTACGATTTCCACAACTGGTTCGGCGATTGCTTCCACAACTGGCGTTTCTACAACTTCCGCAACTGGTGCGACTGCTTTTTCTACGGCAGGTTTTGCTGGGCGTTGCGTTGCTTTTCGAGCTTCACGTTCTTGCAAACCTTTGAGTTTTGCGGACAAATCGTCGCGGGTGACGCGCATTTCGTTCAATTTTTCGTGTTTTGAACGGACACGTTCTTTAATCATATTCACTTTTGCTTGTCGCAATTGTGCTTCGAGTTGCCCGAGCGAACGTTCAACGCGCTCTTCCAAAAATGTCATTTCTGACTCGTCGCGGCGGATAGATTCTTCCATTTTTTTGATGGCTTCTGCCAATCCGTCGTATCTTCTTTGGGTGCGTTCCAATGCAGAACTATCGTTGATGGCGTTGTCGCCAAAACGTTTTTCTTTCAACACTTTGAACGAGGCATCAATTCTGTCCCAAAGGGTGTTGCTATGCTCACGCGATAGGCGACTTTGTTTAAATTCATTTTGCACGCCTTTCAATTGCTCGAAAAGGTCGGGCATTCTTTGTACGCCATCGGTTATTTTTTGCTCAATTTCGTCGAGTGCGGCGTTAAATTTTGTCCAAAGTTCTTTGGATTTGTCTTCAAATTCGTTGTTTGCACTGGTTCTTCGGCTTTTCAATTGCTCGAAAAGGTCGTTTGCGGTGTCTCGCAATCCGTTGGCGTGTTCCCTAAACAAGGTTCTTTCTTTTACTTGACCTTGCACTTTGTCCCAAAAAACGCGCAATGCGCCCCAAAGTTCGCCGCTATATTCGGTTACTTGGGCTACTTTGTCGCTCAATTCTGCCAATTCTGACTTGTATGCTTCGTGCAATTTTGCCGAAAGCACCACAAATTGCCACTCGGTTTGTGTGCGCGTGAGGACATCTTCGCGGTCCACTTTATAGCCTTCTGGCAACACGCTTTCCAACACGCTCAGGTCGCGTTCGCTACTTTTGGTGGTTTCTGGAAAAACAATTTCAATTTTTTCTCCGTTGCGCCAGTCTGTGAGTTGCTTTTGCAATTCGTCGGTGACGACTTCCTGTGGAATCGTATTAATACTTACCTTATTTTGTTCTGCAAAAAGTTGGATTGCCAATAACACACGACCATCTTGTTCATCTGAACCCCATACTACGAGTTTCGTCTTCATCTCAAATACGTATTTTGTTTAATAATAAATTTACCAATAATAATTTAAAAAATAATCTTTACAAAAATGTAGCTATAAATAATTTATACGTGAAACAACTTGATTTCAAAAAGTTCATTTTCTATTGTAAACAATTTGAAACGTCAAAAAAAATCAAAAAAAATCAAAAAAAGGTTACCCCCCAGTAAATTCCCCCCAACCCCCCCGAAGGGAAGGAGG
>JBJOPA010000381.1:0-18731 GCA_046051005.1 Bacteroidota bacterium | reverse complement strand
CAATAAGTTCGTAATATTAAGTGATTCACTTTATAACGAATGTCTCTCTGCTGTCAATTACGACATAACAATAAGGGTAGTTCGAGCAATCGGGCTGCCCTTTTTGTATTTTATTATTTTGAGTTTATGGAAAAGCCCAAAAAGGGGTAAATATACTGGGGGGTATCATTTTTTGACTTGAAAAAGTTTGGAAAATAGCCGTCTGGGAAAATATCAACGCAAAGCGTGAAACGCGAAATATTTTGAAAAACAAAAATGTTTTTCTATAAAAAAAACGCCCCAAAAAGTGAAATATACTGGGGGGTATCATTTTTTGACTTGAAAAAGTTTGGAAAATTGCCGTCTAGGAAAATATCAACGCAAAGCGTGAAACGCGAAATATTTTGGAAAACAAAAATGTTTCTCTACAAAAAAAAAGCTCCAAAAAGTGAAATATACTGGGGGGTATAAAAAAAACCGTTTTGGAAGATACAAATCTTTCAAAACGGTTTTTTAAATAAATATTCATAAAAAACTAAAAATACCAGCGTTTAAAGGCTTCGATGGCTTCGTATTCGGGCAAACCGAGTGCATCATAGGCTTTTGCGGTGGCACGATTGCGCTCTTCGGCACGCTGCCAAAACTCTCGCGCATCAGTTCCAGGAAAAAGAGGACGGTCTTTTTGGCTCTGATGCTTGAAAATTGCCCGCCGCTTGCGCAATAATTCTTCGGGACTAATCGGAACCGCCATGTCAATATTTTCAAGTTCCCATTCGTGCCAAGCACCGCGATAAAGCCAAACTGTACAATTTTTCATAAAATCAAGATGTTTTAATTCCTCAATTGCTTTGAAAATGGCATCAAGACAAACCCGATGCGTCCCATGTGGGTCACTCAAATCGCCCGCCGCATAGACTTGGTGCGGCTGAATATCGCATAATAATTTTTTTATAATTTCAATATCTTCTCTACCCAATGGCTTTTTTTTCACCGTCCCCGTTTCATAGAATGGCATGTCTAAAAAATGAGAAATTACGCTTTCACTCACATATCGACAACCTGCCTTTGCCTCGCCGCGACGAATCAAACCTTTTAGCTTTTGAACTTCGGGCGCATCTACTTCACCCGCCTTTTTTGTCTTGATTTTTTGATTGATGCCTTCAAACATGAGTTGTGTTGCCGTTTTGTCAAGCCCAAAATCGGCATGAAAATCGTTTACAAAATCCGCAAAACGAATCACGTCGTCATCAAAAACGGCAATATTTCCAGAAGTTTGATACGCCACATGCACCTCGTGCGACTGGTCGGCAAGGCGAATAAAGGTTCCACCCATCGAAATTACGTCGTCGTCAGGGTGCGGACTGAAAATGACAACCCGCTTTGGAAACGTCGGATTTTGTTCGGGACGATTGGCATTTTCAGAATTGGGCTTGCCACCAGGCCAGCCCGTTATCGTGTGTCGAAGTTGATTAAAAATTCTAATATTTATGTTATACGCATTGTCAAATTCTGTCACCAAATCGCTCATGCCATTTTCCGAATAATCGGCATTGGTGAGTTTCAAAATTGGTTTTTGCATTTTTTGACTCAACCAAATCACCGATTTTTTTACTAAAAACTCGTCCGTCCAATCACAATCGCCCACCAACCAAGGCGTTTTGATGCGCGTCAACTCGGCGGCGGCGGCTTCGTCTAGAAAAAATTGGGTATTCGGGTGATTTTGAAGATAAGTCGCGGGAACATAATCGCTAATTTCACCTTCGACCGTGCGCTTGATGATGAGCGATTTGCCTTCGCCCCAAGCCATCAAAATAATCTGTTTTGCCGCCAAAATGGTTCCAACGCCCATCGTAATCGCTTTGCGCGGCACGTATTCTTCGCCAAAAAAGTCGCTGGCAGCGTCGGAAATCGTCACGTGGTCGAGCGTAATTAAGCGCGTTTGAGACTGAATGCCCGAACCCGGTTCGTTAAAACCAATGTGTCCCGTCCGACCAATACCCAAAATTTGAAGGTCAAGACCACCTAATTTTTTAATTTTTTGTTCATATTGCTGGCAAAAATCGGCGACTTTCTCCCGCGCACAAGTGCCGTCGGGAATGTGAATGTTTTCTGCCAAAATGTCTATGTGGTCGAACAAATGCTCGTGCATGAAACGCACATAACTTTGTAGCGCATCGCCTTGCATCGGATAATATTCGTCCAAATTAAAGGTAACGACATTCTTGAAACTCAAATTTTCTTCTTTGTGCAATCGCACTAATTCGGCATAAAGTGCGGTTGGTGATGAACCCGTTGCCAAGCCCAATACACAAATTTTGTTGGCTTTTTGCTTGCTTTTGATGAGGTTGGCGATTGACTGCGCCACCATTTCGGAAGCAGTTTTCGACGAATCGAATACGTTTGTCTGGATTTTTTCTCTAATTGTTTTCTCCATTTTTTCTAATTAAGTTTTTTCTCAAAGTTTTGTTATAAAAATAAAATTGTCATTTAAAAAATCTCAAAAATAGTCCCCCCCCAGTATAAAACGTGTTTTTTGAAAAAAAATGAGGTAGGAACTTATTTTTTATTACGAAAAAGATATAAAATAGTTTATCAAATATTTCATAAACAAATTCATGTTTGCAAAGTTACAGTTTTTTTTGGAAAAAATATTACAATCAAAAAATGAAGGATAAATCAGGAAAAAAAATGGTCTTTCGATATTTGACGTTATATTTGCTTCTTTTTTGGAGTAAAAGCATATTTTTTGTAAAAATAGTTTGAAATTTTTTATTTATGAAACGAATCTTGAAAACAATATTTTTGATGGTTTTTCCTCCTTTTTTAGCGTTTTATACTGGGGGGGGGGCATTTTTACAGGCGCAACAAAATCTTATTCAAAATCCAGACTTTGAAGCCAATTGGTTGTGTCTGCCCGTTGCACCGCGCATAGACACGATTCGCCGAACGCAGCATTGGACGAGTTCTTCTATTTACGACCCTCAAAATACGGTCAACGTATTGTATCCAGACAGCAACAATCGCTGCGATTATCGGTGGTTGCCTTGGAATTTTTTGTGGACAAGCGACAGTAGCAATACGGTCAGGGCGCGGTCGGGGCGAAATGCAGGATACATGACGACTACGAGCGATTGGGTTGCTAGTACAAATAATTTCAACGATTTTCGTTATTACATGCAGACAAAACTGAAACAACCACTACAAAAGAATGAAATTTATTATATCGAATTCTATATTCGCCGCATTGACTGGTTTCTCACTACATGGGGCGCGATTGCCACCAATGGGCAAGGGGTTGCCTTTTCAGAAGTTCCTACGAAATACAATGATTCCAATTCGGGAATGTCCACTTTTACGCAAGCTGGACCCGTCGAAGTCAATGGAATTATCCTTCAAAATCGCGATTCCGTGATGCGCGATACCAATTTTCAGAAATTTTCGTTTTGTTTTCAAGCACGTGGTAAAGAACAATATGCCACATTTGGCAATTTTTTGACCTATACAAACACCACTCGCGTCGTCATTCGTCCGCCTTCACAGGACAAATATACGCATTCAGATTATATTTTTGATGATGTGAAACTCATTCCATTGCGCATCGGCATTCCAAAAGATACGGCGATTTGCGAAGGCGATACGGTAACGATTGATGTGAGCCGAAACCTTCCCGTCACGCGCCTGTGGAGCGACGGCTCAACGGATTCGATTAGAAAAATTACGAAGTCAGGTGTTTATAAATTATATACGAATTATAGCTCCAATCAATTGGGTTGCGTGCAAGAAGAAGAAATGAAAGTGACCGTTGTGCCAAAAAATATCGGTACGCGGGCATTTGATACCGTCGGTTGCGACAACAAATTGATGACGCTCAAAGCGGGGTTTGGGGTTCCAAATGAAATTGTGACTTGGCAAGACAATTCAAAATCTCCAACGTATAAAGTCAATAGAGCCAATAATTATTGGGCGCGGGTCATGAATTTTTGCGTCAGCTACACCGATACATTTCACGTGAAATACGAAAATTGTAAAATAGATATATTTGCGCCCAATGCTTTTTCTCCGAATGGAGACAATAATAATGATGTTTTTAAGCCTTATATCAATCAGTCTCGCAACGTTGTGATTACGAGTTATGAGTTTTCGATGTTCGACCGTTGGGGCAATTTGGTGTTTATGACCAAAGATTTGCAAGAAGGCTGGGACGGTACGGTACAAAGTCAAGCCGCCGCGATGGGGGTTTATGTTTGGCGCATCGTTGCTAAAATTGAAGTAGATGGAACAGAGGTAGAGCGCGTTTTTGCGGGCGATGTCTCTTTGTTGAAATAAAATTTTATTAAAAGTCTGAAAAAAAAAGATAGGTCATATCTTGTCATTTTCAAAAGTGTTTGTATCTTTAAACCGTTTTTAAAGTGTTTAATTTTTAAAAATAAAGGTATAAATCTTGATTTTAGGCAATTTATACTGGGGGGGGGCATTTTTTTTGAAAATTGCGTCCACGAAATGAAAAAAATCACGACTTTTAATAATTTATCATGGCTTTGCTGAACCACCTTATGCGGCTCGTTTTTCGGGGGCGAATGCAACGTATTCGTCGTTTTTCGGCAAACCCGCACGAAGCCCAAGCCGCATTGCTCAAAAAATTTTTGGAAAAAAACAAGGCAACCGAAATCGGAAAACGAAACGATTTTCAGAGCATTCGTACGCCCCAAACCTTCGCCAATCGCGTGCCAATTGTGGATTATGAAGGCTTAAAAACCGACATCAATCGCATGATGCACGGCGAGCGCGACGTGTTGTGGTCGGGCGCGGTGAATTGGTTTGCCAAATCAAGCGGCACGAGCAACGACCGTTCTAAATTCATTCCAGTTACATTAGAAAATTTGCGCAATTGTCACTTGCGCGGCGCGTGGGACACCACCACGCTCATCTACGACCAAATGCCCAACGCTCGTTTTTTTGACGGAAAAATGCTGATTATGGGCGGTAGTTACGAGACATTTCCGCAATTTCCGCAGACGCGGGTGGGCGATGTGTCGGCTATTATGATTTCAAATTTGCCGCCCGTAGGCAATTATATCTACACGCCGTCGCCCAAAATTGCCTTGCAATCGAACACCGAAAGCAAAATTGAGGCAATGGCTCAACAACTGATTCACGAAGATTTGCGCATGTTGGGCGGTGTGCCGACTTGGACGGTCGTGTTGTTGCGCCGTATTTTAGAAATTACGAAAAAGAAAAATATACTCGACGTTTTCCCAAATCTGAAAGGTTACATTCATGGCGGCGTGAGTTTTGCGCCCTATCGAACCCAATTTCAAGAATTAATTCCAGATGAAAATTTTTTATATTGGGAAATTTATAATGCTTCGGAAGGTTATTTTGCCGCGCAAAACGAATTGAATGCCCGCGATATGATGTTGTTGCTTGATAATGGCATCTATTTCGAGTTTTTGCCAGAGCGCGAATGGCGTTCGCCGCGTCCGCAAGCGGTTCCGCTCGAGGGCGTGCGCGTGGGAGAAAATTATGCCCTCGTCATCACCACCAACGCGGGGCTTTGGCGATATACGCCCGGCGACACGGTCTATTTTACGTCAACAAATCCCTATAAAATTCAAGTTTCGGGCAGAACCAACCAATTTGTGAACGCTTTTGGCGAAGAATTGATGGTTTCCAACACCGATTCTGCACTCGCGGCGGCTTGCCAAACAACGGGCGCATTGGTGACGGATTATACGGTCGCACCGATTTATTTTGCCACCAATCAGAAAGGCGGGCATGAATGGCTCGTAGAGTTTGAAAAAGAACCTGAAAATATTGAACAATTTAACAATATTTTAGACCATAATTTGCAGCGCGTCAACTCCGATTATGAGGCAAAAAGATTTAAAAGTATGGCAATGGAACGGCTTCGATTGCGCGCTTTGCCGCGTGGCACTTTCAATAATTGGCTGCGCATGAAGGGAAAATTTGGCGGACAAAGCAAAGTGCCAAGACTCGCCAACGACCGAAGATATGTGGACGAAATCTTGAAATTATTAGATTAAAAGTCAAATTAAAATAAAAAAAAAGAGTTATTACACCATGAACAGCTCTTTTTTTTATAAAAACTTGACAATCGAGGCAACGCTTTCGCTGTTTTTACCGTACTATTTTTTTTATCAAATTTTTATTAACTATCAAAAAAAACTTTTTTTAAAAAGTCATGAAAAAATCTTTACGTTTTATTGCATTTTTTTTTGTCGCAATACTGTTTTGGGAAGTTACGACTGCCCTCGACCCTACTAATCCGCCAACTGCCGCGACGGGCGCACCTACCGAAACCACTTGTAGCTCGCGCTCTGGCTGTCATACTGGGGGGGCATATACGGGAACCATTACCTACACGGGTTTGCCTGATACGGTGGTTGCGAACGCGACTTATACCGTCACTTTGCGGGCGGCGGTTGCCAATGCCGTCAATACGGGCTTTGAAGTGACTTCACTTGATGGCGCAAATGCGACGAGTGGAACATTCACGGCAGGCACGGGAAGCGGCATCATTTCGGCAGGCGGTCGCCAATATATCCGCAATACGACGCGAACCAGCTATGCGGCGGGCGCGGCGGCTTGGACGTTTACTTGGAAAGCACCTGCGACGGCGGCAACCAATCGAATTTCGTTCTATCATGCAGTCATGGCGGCTAACGGTGGCGGTACAACGGCGGGTGACAATGCCATTTCGGGTTCTAAAACGGTGGTTTTCAAGTTGGCTTCAGGCGTAAAAGACTTGAATCCGATGCAAATTTCGGTTTATCCGAACCCAACTTCTTCGTTTTTGACGATTAAAAATGAGTCCATTCCCAACGGAATGCCGACAACAGTGGTCATTTCTGACTTCGCAGGTCGCATCGTACTTCGCAAAACTTTGACAGACGTGGTGACGACACTTGACGTAGAAGACTGGGCAAAAGGGGCTTATTCCTTGCGCATCAACGACGGCAAAACGACCGATACGAGACAAATTATCTTGAAATAAAAATCCATTTTTTTTATTCGATATACTGGGGGGGGCATCTTTTTATGGTTTAGAAAATATTTTTTCTGAAACTGTAAAAGATGCCCCCCCCCAGTATATTTGGGGTTTTTAGAGAAAATTTTAAAACAATTTGAGTTGAAAATGGACGTTAAATAATGTTAAACGAAAACAATTGTCGGGTAGAAAAATGGGGATAAAAAACAGACATGAAATCAAAAAAGTATTTGTTAAAAAAATAATGTACCTAAATTATAGAAATAAATAAATATTTATTTTGATAATATAAAAAGATTAAAAGTTGACTTTCAAAGGGTTTTGATTGACATATTTTTTTTATATGAAATTATTTAGAGATGAAATTAAAATATTATTTGATGTCGGCACTTTTTTTGATTCATTTGTGGATATACTATTGAGAAATTTATACAGCATTTTTTTATAACACTTGAAAAATCAATCTCCAATGAATGTTTTTTAAATTGATATAAAATTTTACTAATTTTTTTTCTTTACCAAAATTCTCGTTTTTGTTACCAAATTAATGTATTTTTTTGACCGTATTGCGAAGCAAAACGGTGGGTGGTTTTGCGAACTTTTGTAAGTTGCGAAAAGCGAATGTACCCAAATTATTGTTGCTTTTATTACGAAAAACGTTCTATTTTTTCACAAGTTTTCCACAATTCGCATTTTTTTTTCAAAAAAAGTTGCCCGAATTCAAAAAAGGTTTTTAACTTTGACCAAGTTTTTAAAATTCGCATTATTTACTCGTTTTTCAAATTTTATTCAATGAAAAATTTTTGTTTGATTTTTTTTGCTATCTACAATAGTTTTTAATATCAAACTTGAAACAGCGTATTTTTAAAATTTCTAATTTCATTTTTTTTTGAAAGAAAAAAGAGGAAGGAAGAAGTTAAAACACAAAAATATTCAAATTCAAGCAGGTAATTGTCAAAAACGCATATTTTTTGGTAGCAAAAAATGGAACACTATCTTTTAACACTCGGATAAGAACCGACGCAGCGGCTAAAAGTAGCAGTTGCAACAAATTATTCTCTCCATAGTTTCTCGCGCATCGAGCCTACCAAAGCTGTTGTGTGTTGGAATGCCCTTTTCGTTCGCTTTTTTTTGTAATCTACGAAAAACCGCAAAAAACGACGTTCGGATACTGGGGGGGGGCATCTTTTGAGGATTTTACGCCGAACAAAACGCATTTTGTGATATGAATGAGCAAAAGCCACAACAAAGTCTCGTGGTAGCACTCGACATCGGCACTACAAAAGTCTGCGCAGTAGCAGGACGACTCAATGAACATGGCAAACTCGAAATTCTCGGGGTTGGCAAAGTTGATTCGGTCGGCGTGATGCGTGGTGTAGTGACAAACATCGAAAAAACTGTAAATGCCATTTCCGAAGCCATTGAATCGGCTCAACGGGGCGCACGTACCAAATTCGACGTGGTACACGTAGGCATTGCGGGTCAGCACATCAAAAGTCTGCAACATCGCGGTATCCTTACCCGCGACAACGACCACACTGAAATCAGCCAACGCGACATTCAGCGCATCGTCAGCGACATGCACAAGTTGGTGTTGCCTCCGGGCGATAAGATTTTGCACGTCATTCCTCAGGAATACACCGTTGACAACGAGCAAGGCATCACCGACCCTATCGGTATGTCAGGTGTTCGATTGGAAGCGAATTTCCACATCATCACGGGTCAAATTTCTGCATCAAATAATATCTATCGTTGTGTAGAGCGTGCAGGTTTGCGCGTTACCGACATGACGCTCGAGCCTATCGCATCGTCTATCGCCGTTTTGAGCGAAGAAGAAAAAGAGGCAGGCATCGCATTGGTGGACATCGGCGGCGGTACGACCGACCTCACGATTTTCCACGAAGGCATCATTCGCCACACGGCGGTAATTCCGTTTGGTGGCAATGTCATCACAGCCGACATCAAAGAAGGTTGTACGGTGATGCAACACCAAGCCGAACAACTCAAAGTAAAATTCGGCGCAGCCTTGACGGACGAAGTTTTTGAAAACCGCATCATCACCATTCCAGGTCTCAAAGGTCGGGAACACAAAGAAATTTCTGAAAAAAACTTGGCGCGTATCATTCAAGCGCGGGTAGAAGAAATTTTGGATTACGTGGTTTGGGAAATTCGTCGCTCTGGCTACGAACGCAAACTCATCGGTGGCATCGTCCTCACGGGTGGCGGTTCGCTCTTGCGCGACATCGAAAAATTGTGCGAATTTCATACGGGCATGGTCACACGCATTGGCGTTCCGACCGAAAAACTCGCACATGGATATATGGAACAAGTCAGTTCGCCTATTTTTTCTACGGCAATCGGTTTGTTGTTGAAAGGAATTTCGACGCAAGAAGCCATCATCAGAGAAAAACAAGCCGAATGGACGGCGCAACAACGCCAAGAAGCGGAGCGTAACGCATCGTTGCAAAACAACGCCGTTTTGCCAAATCCAAATGGCAATGTACCGCAACCACAACTTTCGACCAACAAAGCGGCTGCCGAAATGGAGTCTGAAACGTCGGTCAAATCGAGTGGACGTTGGTACGATAGCTTGTTCCGTCGCACCAAAGAATGGTTCGAGGCTGAACCTGATATGGATATGTAAACAAATGTGATTTTTCATCACTTCATTTTTTCATTCATATTTTTTTAAGTTTTTTATAAAAAAATTATAGAAATTTTTAAAAAAAATCAAAAAAGAGTACCCCCCCAGTATAAAATGGGTTTTTAGCCGTATTTCCTTTGATTTTATAATTTTTTTATAAAAAAAGCTTTCAAAGATATGCAAATTGTGAAAAACGCTATGTTTGATTTGTTAAAAAACAACGAGGAAAACTCGTCAATAATAAAAGTAGTGGGCGTTGGTGGCGGCGGTTCAAATGCCGTAACGCACATGTATAAGCAAGGCATCGTAGGTGTGGACTTTGCGGTCTGTAACACCGATATTCAGGCGATGCAACATTGCCCCGTTCCGACACGCATTCAGTTGGGCGAAACCGTTTCGGCGGGCTTGGGCGCAGGTTCGCAACCGCAACGCGGCAAGCAAGCCTGTTTGGAAAGTATTGACGAAGTCCGAAAATATTTGGAATCGGGCGGCACGAAAATGCTTTTCATCACCGCAGGTATGGGCGGCGGCACGGGTACGGGCGCAGCTCCAATTATCGCCAAACTTGCACAAGAATTGAGCATTTTGACGGTAGCCATCGTCACGTTGCCATTCACGTTTGAAGGTCGCAAGCGCACCACGCAAGGCTTTGACGGTTTGGACGAGTTGAAAAAAAATGTAGATACACTCATCGTTATTTCTAACGACAAGTTGCGTCAAATTTATGGTAACCTCTCTGTTACCAATGCTTTTGCACAAGCGGATAATATTTTGACGACTGCCGCAAAAGGCATCGCGGAAATCATCACCGTTCCCGGTTATGTCAATGTTGACTTCGAGGACGTGAACACCGTCATGCGCGCTTCGGGCGTAGCGATTATGGGCATCGGCACTTCTGACGGCGACAATCGAGCGAAAAAAGCCATTGATATGGCACTTTCATCGCCTTTGTTGGAAGACAATAACATTCATGGCGCACAACATATTTTGGTCAATATCACTTCTGGAACAAAAGAAGTGACGATGGACGAAATCTTTGAAATCACGGAGTTCGTACAAGCAGAAGCGGGTGAAGGCTCGAACCTCATTTGGGGTAACTGTTTTGACGATGGATTGGGCGACAAACTCTCTGTCACTGTGATTGCAACAGGTTTTGACCGACCACAAGAACAGCCGAAAAATGCGGCTCGCAACGACGGTCGCGTCGTAGTTTCGCTTGACGATACGCCGATGCGCGATACCGTTCGCCCCAATTTTTTTGAGACGGGCTTTGAGAATTTAGAAAATACGAATACGATTGAGTTGGAGTCGAATCGTTTTTCAAAGCCACGTCCGCAACCGCAATACAATCAGAACCCAACACCACAGCAACCCGCACAACCACCCGTAACGGTGGCGCATCGGCAACAGTCACCGCAAGAAATTGCCCTAAAAGCAGAAGAACGCGAGCGAATGGCAGAAGAAAAGCGTCGGCGCGAGTTGCAAGAAGCGCAACGCCGCGAGCGTTTGCGCGCCAATGTGTTGAACAATAAACTCTCGAATCCGCAAACGGTTATCGAGATGGAAAATGAACCCGCTTACTTGCGTAGAGGCGTGAAACTCGACAGTGTACCCAATTCCGCAGACCCAACCATCTCGAAATGGAGCATTGACGACAACGACGAACTCCGCACAGGCGGAACCAGCAACTCCTATCTCTACGACAACGTAGATTGATTCGGAATTGTTTTTAATTAGGTTTTTCGTAAATCATTCATATCGGTTGAAGTCCCGTCCCTTGTTGGACGGGATTTTTTTTTGTATTTTTATAAAAAAAGCCACCCCCCAGTATAAAATGGGGTTTGGCTCTTTTTTTTATTCTTTACAACAGAAAATGAATTTTTTCTAT
This sequence comes from Bacteroidota bacterium, assembly GCA_046051005.1. Taxonomy (GTDB): domain Bacteria; phylum Bacteroidota; class Bacteroidia; order Chitinophagales; family Saprospiraceae; genus JAAFJT01. The sequence goes on along the minus strand of JBJOPA010000381.1, from coordinate 7,211 downwards.
GCGGTTTCTTTTTCTTTTTTCGGCAAATACGTTAAAACGCAACTATTTTCAGGACGGAAAATATCTTTTGCAACGCGACTCAAATCTTCGGGCGTGATGCGTAAATAATTTTCAACTTCCGTATTGACGCGATTCGCATCGCCCAATAATTCATAAAAACTCAAATTAATTGCCTTGTGCATCGCATTGATTGCCGAAAACGCTTGCTGACTTTCGCAACGATTTTTGTGTTTTTGCAACTCTTCCATTGGAACCAAAGTCTCGCAGATGCGGCTCAATTCTTCCCAAATGGCGGCTTCTGCGGCTTCGAGCGAAACGCCTTCGCTTGGTTTACCTTCCACGATGATGGCACTGGGGTCGAGCAAACCCATTACGTAACAATCAATTTCTGTAAATAAACGTTGCTCTTTCAACAATTTTCGATAAAATCTGGACGAACTGCCGCTCGACAAAATGTCTGTCAACAAATCGCTGGCGGCATAATCTGCCTCGCCGCGACCGGGTGCGCGAAACGCCATAAAAATGGTTTCGACAGGCACATTGGCAGTCAATGTCTTGCGAAGTTGACCATTGGGCGGCGTTTCTGCCTGTAATTGACGCGGCGGCGTATCGCCTTTTGGAATGTCTCCAAACCATTTTTCTATCAATGCCTGCGTCGCTTTCATGTCAATATTGCCCGCAATGGTCAAAATGGCATTGTTGGGGCAATAATGTTTTTTATAAAAATTTTTTACGTCGTCAAGATTTGCTGCGCCGATATGTTCGGGAACTTCGCCGATGATGGGCGTTTTATAGGGGTGATTTTTCCAAATCATGGGGTTCAAATGATGCCAAACGTCGCCGTAAGGCTCGTCCAAAGTGGTTTCTTTGAACTCCTCGACCACCACTTTTTGTTGCGTAGAAAGCGATTTTTTGTTAATCGCTAAATTTTTCATTCTATCCGATTCCAACCAAAGGGCGGTTTCGAGATTTTGAGCGGGAAGGGTGATGTAATAATTTGTAAAATCATAATTTGTAAACGCATTGGATTCGCCGCCTGCGCCTTGCACGACTTCGTCAAATTTTTTGGCATGTTTGGAGCCGCCGAACATCAAATGCTCGAACAAATGCGCAAAACCCGTGCGCCCCGCCTCTTCGTCACGCGAACCGACGTTGTATAAAACATTGACCGCAACGAGTGGCGTGCTGGGGTCGCTGTGCAACACCACCGACAAACCATTGGTCAATTCAAATTTTTCAAATTCTATCATTTTTAAATTATTTTGTGCAAAAGTACAATTTTTTGTTTCGACAACATCAAAAAAATCACTTTTTGACGAAATATACTGGGGGGGGGCATTTTTTTGAGAATTTTTTGAAAAAAAGAATTTTAAAAAAGTTTTGTCGAGATAAAAGCAGCGTTTTTTTACTGCAAAACGTTATAATCTTGTATGTTTAAGAATCACTCACCTTGAATTTTATTTTTACTATTTTTTTTGTTATTCTTTTTTTAAAAAATTACAAAAAAAGTCTTTCGGAATGCGGAATCAAAACTAACTTTACAAAATTTAGAACCATCAATGAATTTGACGCTCAGTTTGGAATTTCAAGAACGCGACTTGGTTGAAGCGTGCATCCGTCGGGAACGATGGGCGCAACAAAAGCTCTACGAAGAGCATTACACGCGCATGATGGGCGTGTGCCTCCGCTATGCCTCTAACCCAGACGACGCGCTCGACATTCTGCACGAGGGTTTTATGAAAGTGTTTAGGTTCATCGGGGCAAGTTATACGCCTGGCACTTCGCTGGTGGCTTGGATGCGCCGAATCATGATTAACACTTCGATTGACTACTATCGAATGCAAATCCGCCGTCGCGCCGACGATATTTCCGAAGCCCACACACTTTCATCGCCCGACCCCGACGCACTCAGTCAATGCTCGGAAAAAGATATTTTAGAAGCCATTCAGTCGCTTTCTCCCGTTTATCGTGCTGTGTTTAATTTATATGTGATTGAAGGTTATTCGCATCGAGAAGTGGGCGAACAACTGCAAATCACAGAAAGCACGTCGCGCTCCAATTTGGTGAAAGCAAGATTGAAATTACAAGAAATTTTAATTGAAAAAAAATTAGTGTAATTTTTTTTGAAAAAGTTTAAGCAATAAAACCAACATTTTTTGAAAAAGTAGTAGATGTTAATTTTTGAAAAATTTTGAGGAAAAAAGTAAGATGCAAGATAAATTAAACAATTTTGAGGAACAGATTCGTCAGCGAATGCAAGATTTTGAACCTTCCAGCGTGCCAAAGCCCGACTTTGACGCACTCGAAGCTCGAATGGAAGCCACCGCCAAAGCCGATGAGTTGGAATTTGACCGAATCGTGCGCGATGCCGCCCGACGCGCACAACCCAACACCGTCCCAAAATCGCATTGGGAAATGATGGAAACTCAACTCGATGCAGCATTTACATTGCGTGGAAAGTTGATGCGTTATCGAGTGATGGAACTTACGTTGTTGGCATTGTTGGGTTGGTCGGTCGCAAATGTCGTAGATGGTCAGCAACAAGATGGAAAAAATGCGCCTACGTTCGAGACCAGCAAAGGCAATCAAGAAGTACAAAAAGTTAAGAAAAATAACGAAAAAGAAGAAAACGGGAATCAAAAAATTGACCTTCAACGGTTCAATTTGTCGCCTCAAAATTGGCGCAATCGTCCTGCCGATGCAGTGCCGCAAAGCGCAAACGGAAAACCCATCGTTCAACTTGACAATGGTTTGATGCCTTCGGAAAGCCAATTGCCAAGCCAGTTTTCAATGCAAAATAATCAATTTGTCCAAAATAATCAACCCATTGCGGACAATCAAAATGTAAATATATCGAAAGAAAACGTTACAAATATTGAAAATACTGGGGGGGGGGCATTTTCGTCCGTCGCAGCAACGGAATTGTTGCCAACGCTTGAAATGCCGACTTTGAAAGCTGATTTGAGGGTTTTGAAACCCGCTTCGCCAGTTGTGCGCATCGCTCGTCCGTCGCGTTGGAGCTTGGCGGTGGCGGTGGCTCCGAGTTTAGATTTTTCGGTGAGTACGCTGCGGGACTTTGGATTTCAGAAAACAAGTGCCGACTTGACCACCAATATTGGCGGCGGCATCTACGTTTCGCGCCAAATGAACGACCGTGTGAGCCTCGAAACAGGCGTTAGTTATGCCGCAAAATCGTTCCGACCGACGCAAGCCAGCAAAATTTCGGGTGGTTTTGATGACTATCGTTTTGGAAAAATTGATAAAGTGAATATGCAAGTGGCTTCCATTCCGCTTCATGCCAATTATTTGGCGCACAAATCGCGTCGTTGGGCGTTGCGTGCGCACGTGGGAACGTCGCTCAATGCCGCCGTTCAGACGGATTACGACGTGACGTTGCGAAACAGCAATACGAGTGTTACACTCACCAATCCATCTTTTGGAAATTCGTCGAATTTGGAAAAAATATTGCCTCGTAATTATTCAAATGCAGTCGAAGAAGAGGAAAAATCAAATAAATATAATCTTTTCTCCACACTTGATTTTGGGGTGAGTGCGGACTACAAAATCAGCCGCAAATGGTCTATTTTTGCTAAACCTACTTGGATGCAACACATCGGGAAGGGAATTGGAGTCAATGCAGACCGTTTGAGTTCTTTCATTTTGAACATCGGAACAAAGGCAGATTTATAACATAAGGTTTTTAATAAAATTGAAAAATATACATTTTTTTTAAAGGCGCGTTTCACTTCCGTGAAGCGCGTTTTTTTGTTAAAAAACAATTTTTCTTCCTTCCTTTGGGGGGATTGAGGGGGGCTTATACTGGGGGGGGGCTATTTTTTTTGAAAATTTTGATTTGAAAGGATTCGGACGATTAAAAAAATATCAACACAAGGCATGAAAAATGCGCGTTTTTAAAAACAAAAATATTTCTTCAAAAAAATATCAAAATAAAAAATACGATGCAAGTTTTTAAACTTACATCGTATTTTTTTTAAATGAAAAATTTTAAAGAATTTGGATTATGGTTTTGGCGCGCTTGATGCGTTGGCTTCTCCAAAAACTTGTTGCAACGTCAATTCTTCGACTTCGCCGATGGTTTTCAGAAATTCCATATCCATTTTCTTTTTATCGCCGATGACCAATACGGTATAATTTCTGCCTTTCACGTGTTTTGCGTGGAATGCTTTCATGTCCGCAACGGTCATATTTTTCATCTTTTCATAAACATCTTTTCTGTAATCATAATCGAGACCTCTATCTTGGTTGGCTTTGCTTGTCCAATAGATATTTGATTTCGTGATGCGTTCGCTTTCGATTTGCTTCATCACCGATTGGCGTGCTTGCTCGATTTGCGCATCAGAAATAGGCATATTTTCGATAATATCTCTCATCGCTGGCACGGCATCTTTGAGTTTGTCCAATTGCGTGCCGACGTATGCTTGAAAATAATGCGATTTGTCTTTCTTCGCAGGCGACGTGTAAAACGCACTCGCCGAATACGCCAAAGCGCGGGCTTCGCGAATTTCTTGGAAAACGATAGACGACAAACCACCGCCAAAATAGTTGTTGAAAACGGTTGCCATCACCTGTTCTTCCAAACTATACTGGGGGGTGCCTTTTGAAAGCATCAAAATCTCGGTTTGAACCATCGGGAAATCCACGAAAATGACTTTGTCTTTTTCAGTTGCCATTTCCTTGAAATCTTTTGGCGCAAGCACGGGTTTCAATTTTTTAGGGACTTTGTGGTATTTATCCAACACTTTTTGAACCGAAGTGAGTTCGGTTGGTCCATAATAAAAAATGCTATGTTGGAAATTCGTCATGTCTTTGATGCGGGCAACGAGTTCCGCACTGGTCATTTTGTTGAGTTCTTCTTCCGTCAAAACGTCTGTAAACGGCGACAATTTTCCGAAACGCGCATAATTGTTCATCGCAGAACGCAAAATGATGCGCTTGTCTTTTTTGTCGTTGTCTCGTTTTGAAAGTTCGTCGGCAACCATATTTTTCAAGGCGGCTTCGTCTGGTTTCACGTTTTTCAATACGTTTTCAAACAATTTTACGCCCGCTTCTAACGATTCGTTCAAACCTGAAAGCGTCACATAAGCGCGGTCGTCGCCCGAAAACACGTCAAACGAAATGCCCAAACGATAAAATTCTTGTTGCAATTTCGCAGCAGAAAGTTTATCGGTTCCTAAAAACGGCAAATAATTGACGGCAAACGGCATTTTTTTATCCGAATTTTTACCCATTTCAATGACGTAATTGAGTTGAAACAACTCATTCGTCGTATTTTTGATGTAATCAAGCGGAACGGTGCTTTTCAATTTTCCGTTTGAAATCGCGGTTTTGAAATCCACAAATTCGGGTTTCAATTCTGCATTTTTCAATCCGAAAAAGTTTTTTGCAAAATCAGATTGGTCTTTTCTGTTGAGTTTGACGGGCGTGATTTTAGGTTTTTCAACTTTCACGATGGTTTTGTCTTCGCCCACGCGCTTGTACACGACCACGTAATTGTCATTGCGGGTCAATTTATTCGCCATGTCAATGATTTGTTGTCGCGTCACTTTTTTCAATCGCTCCAACCGCGCCACTTTGTCGCTCCATTTTGCACCTTTGATGAAGGCATCAGCCATTTGTCCGACGCGAGCGGTGTTTGCCTCTGCGCCTCTAATTTGCGACAAACGAATGTCTTTGATGGCTGCGTCAACGAGCCAATCTTCAAATTGTCCTTTTCGGATTTTTTCCAACTCGCCAATCATGAGTTTTTCTACGTCTTCGAGTTGTTGTCCTTCGCGAGGTTTGCCCGACATCATCCAAACGGAATAATCGGTCATAAAAATTGGGTTTGAACCAGCTTCCAATACTTTTTGTTGTTGCAAAAGGTTCAAATCCATCAAACCTGCTTTGCTATTTGACATGATTTGGTCTAAAACGGTCAACACATCAGCTTCTGCGGAGTTTGCGCCCGCCATTCTCCAACCAATGGAAACGCTGGCGGCTTGCTGACCAAACACGTCGCGCTTGACAACGCCCTTGATTTCGGGCTGCGGCGTGAACGTAAATTCTGGAAAACTTTTTGATTTGTAGTCGCCAAAATATTTTTCTGCCCATTGAATCGCTTGCGCGGGGTCGAAATCGCCCGCGATGACGATTGCCATGTTGTTGGGAACGTAATACGTATCGAAAAATTTATGGATATTCACATGCGACGGCGTTTTCAAGTGTTCACCCGTTCCGATGGTCGTTTGCGTACCGTATTGGTGGGTCGGAAAAAGTGCTTCCATGAGTGCAAAATAGCTTTTGCGCCCGTCGTTGTCTTGTCCGATATTGAACTCTTCGTAAACTGCTTCCAACTCGGTGTGAAACAAACGCAACACCAACATGCGGAAACGTTCGCCTTCGAGTTTGAACCATTTTTCCAATCCGTTGGACGGAATGTCGTTTACATACACCGTTTGCTCGTTCGACGTGTAGGCGTTTGTACCTTTTGCGCCGAGCGAACTAATCATTTTGTCGTATTCATTTGCCGCAACAAATTTTGCCGCAATGTTTGATACGCTGTCAATTTGTCCGTAAATAATTTTACGTTTGGCAAGGTCTGTTTCTACACGATGTTTTTCATAAAGGTCGCTGATTTGTTCCAACAACTTGGATTCTTCCGCCCAATTGAGCGAACCGATTTGCGAAGTTCCCTTGAAAACCATGTGTTCGAGATAGTGTGCCAAGCCAGTTGTGGCGGCTGGGTCTTGCTTAGAACCTGCTCTGACGGCAATATTGGTGTAGATACGCGGCTCATTTTTGTTGACCGACATGTACAATTTTAAGCCATTTTTGAGCGTATAGACTTGCGCTCCGATGGGGTCGTTTGGCACGGTTTCGACGCTTTGCGCAGACGCGATGCCCATCGAAAATAAAAAACAAAACAATGTTGCCATTGCTGTCAATTGCCATTTTAATTTTGCCATTTGCATAATTTTGATAAAAATTTTAGAAATAATATTTTTAAACGTTCTTTTAGAATCTCAAAAAAAAAGAAAAACGATGCGAATATAAAACAAATGTTAGAAAGTATTGATGTTTGTCATCATTTTTTCTTAAAAACTTTTTTTTCATCAACTTTATAATGAAAAAAAGTTACCCCCCAGTATCCAAAGCCTTCGGATACTGGGGGGTCGCTTTTTTTATCAAAATTTTAAGATTTTAAAGACCCA
>JBJOPA010000380.1:0-35056 GCA_046051005.1 Bacteroidota bacterium | reverse complement strand
TTTTTTGAAGGAACATTTATTGCATTCGATTTATTGATTATTTATTTTGTATTTCGCAGTAACCAACGCCGACGATTTTTCATCGCGCTGGGCTATTTTGGGGTCGCGTGCGTGACTTCGGGCTTGTCGTTATATTCAAATTTAAAATCCGTAGATACAAACAGCAGCACTTTTTTCGCACATTTTTGTTCGGAATTAGCGGACATCAATGAGCAATTGGTGAATGATATTTTGATAAAAAAACAATCTCTTGATATATTTTTAGAAGCCAATAAAAATGGAGTAATAACCTTTTACATGGCTGCATTTTTTTTGTTAATGGCTTATACTTTCTTGCGTCGCCGTCGTTTCGTGTTGATGAAGCGCAACTCTAAACACCTCAAATTGAGCCACGATTGGCAAAACAGATTCAACGAAATTCAGCATATTTTAGGCATCAAACATCTCATCAAAGTCACGGACAGTTTGTCGGTGCGACATAGCATTAGTTCAGGTTTCTTGGAATCTTTCATCTTGTTGCCGACCAAAGATTTGAAAAATCCGCCTACTCAAAAAAGCGAATTGGCGATGACCGTCGCGTTGTTGATGTCCAGAAAAAGTGAAAGATATTTTAGATTTGCTGTTTGGATTATGGTTTTGCTGTTTGTTTACAATCCAGCAATTTGGTTTTTGGGTTATCAACTGGTTTTGCAAAGACGGTTGTTGATTTATGAAAGAGCAAAAAATATTCAACAAAATTTTTCGCATTTTTCAGTTCAAACCGAAAAAGAATTGGTTTCAGATTTCTCAAAAACGCAATTTAAAATGGCAGTTTAAGAAAAAATATCGCTCAAAATTAATCATTTTCATCTTTTTGAGGCGAATATACTGGGGGGTAGCCCCAAAATCAAAAAAATGCTTTGCGCGCTTGCACAAAGCATTTTTTTTTTGCTATTGAAGAATCTAATTTTTTACGCTTGAATGGCTGCAATACCCGGCAAAACTTTTCCTTCCAAAAACTCTAACATTGCGCCGCCGCCTGTCGAAACATACGAAATTTGTTTTTCCAAGCCCATTTGGTTCACCGCCGCCACCGAATCGCCGCCGCCGACCAACGAAAACGCGCCCAATTCGGTCGCATCGGCTACCGCCTGTGCGACTTCGCGTGTGCCGCCTGCAAATTTTTCGAGTTCAAAAACGCCCATCGGTCCGTTCCATAAAATGGTTTTAGAGTTTTTGATGGCATTTGCAAAAGTCGTGACGGCATCGGGACCAATATCCAAGCCCATCAAACCCTCCGTGATGTCGTCGCTGGCTTGCAAATCGGTGTTTGCATCCGCCGCAAAACGGTCTGCCACGATACTATCCACAGGCAAATAGAACTGAACGCCCTTATTTTTTGCCACTTCGAGCAATTCTTTTGCGAGGTCGAGTTTGTCATTTTCGCAAAGCGAATTGCCAATATTTCCGCCTTGCGCCTTGAAAAACGTGTAAGCCATGCCACCGCCGATGATGATATTGTCGGCAAGAGACAACATTTTTTCGATAACTAAAATTTTATCCGACACTTTTGCGCCGCCGATGATTGCTGTGAGCGGACGTTGTGGATTGTCCAAAACCCGTTGTGCATTGTCAATTTCTGCTTGCATCAAATAGCCAAAACTTTTGGCGTTTTTTGCAAAATAATTGGCAATCGTAGCCGTCGAAGCGTGCGCCCGATGCGCCGTCCCGAAGGCATCGTTGACATAAAGGTCGCCCAATGCAGCCAATTCTTTTGCCATTTCGTCGTCGCCTTTCTCTTCGCCCTTGTGAAATCGGGTGTTTTCGAGCAACAAAATATCGCCCGCTTGCAAGTTTTTAGCTGCATTTGCAGCCGTCGAACCCAAGCAATTGTCTGCAAACTGCACCAATCTGCCGCCCAACAATGCCGACAAATGCCCTACCAAATGTTGCAACGTATATTTTTCAACGTCCAATGAACCGTCTTCTTTCAATTTTTTAAGCGGTCGGTCGAGGTGCGACATCAAAATGACCGCGCCGCCGCCTTCCAAAATGGCATTGATGGTTGGCAAAGCCGCCGTCATGCGCGTATCGTCGGTGATGCGATACGTATTTTTTTCGAGTGGCACGTTGAAATCTACGCGCACCAACACTTTTTTACCTTTGAAATCGAGTTTCATCTTGCTTTGATTTTTTTTTTACTTTTTTATCAACACTTTTCTAAAACGCCGCAAAAGTAAATATTTTTGAAGGCTTTTGTAGATTTTTTTGAAAAAAAGCAACGATTTAATTGTGTTTTTCCGTTAAAATTATTGTTGCAATTGATACAAATCAGACAAATTTCTGCCCAAACCGTCGTAATCCAAACCATAACCAACCACAAACGCGGGCGGCAATTCAAAACCCAAATAATCAATATTTACAGGAAACAACAGCGCGTCGGGCTTCGTAAACGCCGCCGCCAATGCCACCGATGCAGGCGAAGCTGCCGCAATTTGCTTCATAAATTCCGCCAACGTTCGACCTGTGTCCACGATGTCTTCTACCAAAATGACGTGCCGCCCGCGCAATTTTTCGAGTTCAAAACCGATTTTTACCGCCACTTCGCCCGTCGAAGCCATGCCTTCGTAGGAAGAGAGTTTCACAAAATGCCATTCGCTGGGCAATCCTTCGCAGGCACGCGCCAAATCCGCCGCAAACAAAAATGCACCATTCAAAATGCTTAAAAAAATGGGCATTTTGTCGGCGTAATCCGTTTTTATCGCCTCGCCCATGTGGGCAACACGCGCAGCAATGGTTTCTTTTGAAATAAAAATTTCAAAATTTCGGTCATGTAATTGAACATTTTTCATAGAAATCCTAAACGTTTTTCAACAAAAATAGTTCGCGCATCGTTCTTTTAAATTCTTAATGCAAAAAAATGCTTTTTGAGTTGATTATACTGGGGGGGGGCTTTTTTTTGGAAAAAATACTTTAAATTTTTATTTGTCATCATTTTTAAGGGCGATATTGTTGGTCTTTCGGTCAAAATGTCGAAATTTGCCGCAGTTTATTGTTTTTCTTTTCTAATTTTTCATAAAACCCAACGTAAAATGGCGACTATTCTTTTGTTTGAAAATGCTTTTATTTTATTAGCAATTAGTTTAATACATTTTTATTGGGGTTTCGGCGGACGTTGGGGCATGGCGGCGGCGTTGCCCACCAACGAAGCAGGCGAAAACGTATTGAATCCCAACGCGGCGGCTTGTTTTGTGGTCGCTTTTGGGCTGTTGGCAGCCAGTTTTTATTGCCTAATTTTTTTAAAAATAATAAATTTTAAGTTGCCAAATTTTGTATTGGAATATGGAATTTGGGCATTGATATTTGTGTTTGCTGCTCGTGCAATTGGCGATTTCAAGTATGTTGGTTTCGGTAAAAAAATAACAACCACCCGTTTTGCGGACTTGGATAGTCGTTATTATTCTCCTTTGTGCGCTTATTTGGCGGTCAATTTTGCATTAATTGTCTTTTCTATTTAAAAAAATCAAATTATAAAATTATAGAATAATGAAACAAAAATCTGCATTTATAATTGATGGTGTTCGCACGCCGATTGGCAGTTTTGGCGGCACCTTGTCGGGCGTTCGTGCCGACGATTTGGCAGCGCACGTAATTGCCGAATTGATGCGCCGTCACCCCAATTTTCCACCCGAAAACCTTGCCGATGTGATATTGGGTTGCGTCAATCAAGCGGGCGAAGACAATCGAAATGTGGCGCGCATGGCAGCATTATTGGCAGGTTTGCCAATGAACGTAGGCGGCGAAACGGTCAATCGGCTTTGCGCGTCGGGCATGTCGGCGGTCGTGAATGCATCGCGTGCGATTCAATTGGGCGATGGCGATTGCTTTGTAGCGGGCGGCATAGAGCAAATGACACGTGCGCCTTACGTGATTTCCAAGTCCGCAAAACCCTTCGGAACCGATGCTCAAATGTTCGATTCCAGTTTTGGTTGGCGATTCGTCAATCCCAAAATGGAGGCAATGTACGGCATCGAAGCGATGGGAAAAACTGCTGAAAACCTAGCAGAAATGTATAAAATCAGCCGTGCCGACCAAGATTTATTCGCTTTTCGGTCACAACAAAAAGCGGCGGAGGCACAACAAGCTGGCATTTTGGCGCAAGAAATTGTAAAAATTTCGATTCCTTCCAAAAAAGGAGAATCCACATTTTTTGAACACGATGAATTTATAAAACCGCAAACCGCACTTGAAAAATTGGCAACGTTGCGACCCGCCTTTCAAAAAGACGGCAGCGTGACGGCGGGCAATTCATCTGGACTCAACGACGGAGCCGCCGCCCTGCTCATGGCTTCTGAAAAAGCGGTGCAACAATTTCAGTTTTCACCAAAAGCGCGTATTGTTGCTTCGGCAGTTGTTGGCGTTGAACCGCGAATCATGGGCATCGGACCCGTCGAGGCTACAAAAATGGTCTTAAAAAAAGCAAAATTAAAACTTTCCGACCTTGATGTTATCGAACTCAACGAGGCTTTTGCTGCCCAATCATTGACGTGCATTCGGCAATTGGGCTTGTCCGACGACGACCCGCGCATCAATCCGAACGGCGGAGCCATTGCGTTGGGGCATCCGTTGGGCATGTCGGGCGCACGAATTTTGTACGCCGCCGCACTGCAATTGCAACGCCAAAACGGTCGCTACGCATTGGCAACGATGTGCATCGGCGTTGGACAAGGTTATGCCGTAATTTTAGAAAAAGCATAAAAAAAGACTACCCCCCAGTATAAATGGCTCATTTCATAGCAAATATACTGGGGGGTAACCTTTTATATGTTTTTTTATAAAAATTAATACGGAAAAAAGACGGGACGTTTTTCTATCGTAATAATCCAATCGCCGTTGAGTTTTGTCATGGGGTCGTCCAAAATCATTCGACCATTGTCATTATAAAAAATATGTTTTGACTTGCCGTCAGCCGACACGACGTGCAAAATATAACCATCTGCTAACACCAATTCGCCTTCCAAACCGAATGGCAAAATGGGTCTTCCATCGGCGTGAAATATGCCGAGTTTCCCGTTTTCGTCTTCCATCTCAATTTTTCCATATCCTTTTTGTGTTACATTTCTTGCTTTTAACGTTCGATTTTTAAAGCCATTTTTATCAAAAAAATCAATATTTCCACTCGTATCCGTCAACAAAACATGGGTTTCGGAAACGGCAATCGCCGCATAATCATTCGACCGAAACAACACAGTGCCATTGACGTTCATAATGCCCGTTTCCATGTCTTTTCGATAGCCAAACAGACCTTCGTTGTTCACATCGGTGACTTCATCGAAGGCAATTTCAGGTTTTATGATGTTCCCAGTTTTGTCCATCACCATCGTACCGCCTTCTTCGGGCAAGATTCGCACATGATTTTCGCCCATTGACGCGACCATTTCTTTGGGCAAACTCCACAACAATGCGCCTTTGTTTTGGTAACAAAAAACGCTATCCGCGTTGGAAAGATAACAAATTCCATTCAAAAATTTGGGAATTTGCTCCGCATTATCAAAATTTTGTTCGCTGTAAAGCGGCGGAATGATAACTTTTCCACCCGTATTTACAAATCCACACAGGTTTTCCGCATTAAAAAATCGAATCATTCCTTCGGACATTTCCGCGACGGTGGTGGCTTCAAAACTGCCTAATTTACGGTTTTGTTGCAGGTCTTCGATGACAAAAGTTCTCATGTTTTCTGCGGCGGCTTCTTCTTCGGTTTGTCCCTCTTTTTTGGGCACGTAAGCCACCAATCCGTTGCCGAGATAGACTATGAGTTCGCACATGGGCGAGCGTCTGGTAGATTTCATGTCAGAAATGAAACGCTCGCCTGTTTCATAATTTTCCATCAACATCAAGCCAAAAACATCTGGCGGCGTTAAAATATTGGTACGAAAATCAAATTTCGGTTCAAAAACTACCTCGCCTTTGTGATTCATCAAAACAGTGGCGTAAATCAATTCCACATTTTCAATATTTTTAACACCGCTCAATTGCATGGCGCAAAAATAGCCGTCCAAATAGCCACGCGGTGCTTGGAATGTTGCGCCGTGCGCCTCCCACATTTCGCGTCCTTCGGAGTCGAAAACGTGCCAAACGCCCTCCGCACGCACCATTGCAACGGGTTTTACAAGTTGTGCAATCGCAATGTTGGTAATAAAAATTGCGAAAATGGATAGGAAAAATTGTTTTCTCTTCATTTTTAATGATGTTTTGGAAAAATAAATAAATTTAATATTGTTGCTTGCGAAAAATTTTGAAGAACGCCGCACGCGCCAAAATCCAAGCGTGTGCCAAAATATTTGGGAAAAACCCAAAATGATTTTTCAGAATTTGATAACGGTCTTTGAGCGATTGGTGATGGCGTTTTTTAGACAATCCACCCATTAAATATTCTGCTATAATTTGATGTGAATGCACGGTTTGGCGGCTATTTTTGAGGCATCGGATCACCCAATCTATGTCAGCGGATAAATTTTGGGGAATATACTGGGGGGGGGGCATTTGGCGACGCACCAAAAACGCTTGATGACAAACGACCATACCAAAACGCATATTTTGCCAAGTCAGCGCGTCGGGCAGGCGTTGTGGCGACAGTTGCGACCGCGTGCCGATGTGCGTGCGGGCATCGTCCACCAGCATAACTTCGCCATAGATAACGTCCGTTTGTGGAGTAATATTTTTTGCTAAATTTTCAAGTGTTGTAGTATCAAAAAAGTGGTCGCCTGCGTTGAGAAACAACAGAAAATCGCCTTTGGCTAGCCCAAAACTTTTGTTCATCGCATCGTACAAACCCTTGTCGGGCTGACTGACAAACCGAATTTTTGAATCTTTTTGCGACGCTATTTCCGCAAGATACTGGGGGGTTCCGTCTTTCGACGCGCCGTCAATGATGAGGTGTTCGTAATCTCCAAAACGTTGTGCCGCCACGCTTTCCATCGTCCCTTTCAGCAAATCGAGACCATTGAAAACGACTGTAATAATCGAAAATATAGGCGTAATTGGTTGCATATTAAATATTAAAAAATATTTTTATTAAAAAAAATCAAAAAAGGATTAAACTTTTCAAATCAAAAAATGTTCTATTTTTAATTGTTTTTTTTAGTTGAAAATTGATTTAAAAGAGTAATGGCACAGACAAACCCAAGTTGTCTATGCCATTTTTCTTTTTTTTGATTACTCTTTTATGCCACCAGGAATCTGTTCGACCCAACCTTCGAGCCGCAATTTTACGGTGCGCGGCGTGCCATTGGTCGTGACGGTGATTTCGGGTTTTTGAGGACCTACTTTGTTTCGAGCCGTGTAAGTGACCGAAATTTTGCCTTTGTCGCCTGGGCGAATGGGTGTGAGCGGATATTGTGGCGACGTGCAACCACACGAACCTTTTGCCGACAAAATGACCAAATCGGTGCCACCCGTGTTCGTAAATTCAAATTCTTTTGTCACGACGGCATCTTCTTTGATGTCGCCCATGTCAATCACATTTTTTGAGAAATTGGCGCGTGCGTAACTCACTTTTGCTTCCGATTTCTGAGCAACGGCTTGTGCGCGAGGCGCACCTTTTGCTTGAAATTCGTTGGTGTTGGCAGGCGCGGACGCTACTTTTTTAACACTTTTTTTCTTCTTCACGGTCTTCTTTACCGTTGAAGTTTGTGGTTGCGCGTTTTGCGCAGAAACGAAAGCGGGTGTAGCAAAACAAAAGGTAATTGCTACGATAAAGTTAAAAAATTTCATTGCTACTTTTTTGACAGTTCTGAATAAAAGATAAAGTTAATAAGATTCGACAATAAATCTTCCAAAATGACGCATTTGAGAAGAGAAAAATGCCCCCCCCCAGTACAATAGACGTTTTTTTTAGATTTCGCCACAAAAATACCAAATTTTTGGAATTTTACACATTATTTATTTTTTTTATAAAAACTCATAGCGAACCTTAATTTATCATAGCCGATTTGTGTTCCAAAATGGTCGTACAAATCGCGCAAAGGCGTTTCCACGCCGCCCATCAAGGCAGCGGCTTCGGTGATTTGTATCAACTCAAACTGCGAAACAATTTCGTTGAAATCCACTTTTTCGCCCGCTTCGTAGAGCGCGAGCAAATGACTGATGACAGTGGCACGTGCCAACGTCCGTTGCTTTGCAATTTCATCAATCGGGTGACCTTGCAAATGCAAATCTAATGTTATTTGATGCGAACTATTTTTGGTAATTTTTTCGGTGGCTGATTTTGGTTTTTTGGCAGCTTTTTCTTGCGTCGCCGCTTTGTTGGCTGCTGCAACTGCCTTATTTTGTTCTTTCTGAACCTCAAACAACGGGTTTTCTTTCAAAAAACTCGCAATTTTATCTAAAAATGCTTTTCCATAACTCTCAAACCTAACCTCTCCAACACCCGAAATTTGCAACATATCTGTTGCATTGGCGGGCATTTGGGCTGCCATTTCTTCTAAACTCGCATCTGTAAAAACAACATACGGCGGCACGCCAGCCGACATCGCCACCTCACGACGGAGTTCGCGCAAGACTTCAAAAAGTTCGTTGCGACTGCGCAAACGTGGTTCCGTTTCGCGTTGCAAACGGTTGGCGGTCTCGCGTTCTGCTGCAATTTTGCGGTCTTGCAAACTTACTGGACGCAATAATTGAACGGTTTTTCCATCAAACAAAACCGACTTACTCGATGGCGTGAGTCGCAATTTATGCCCATCTTCGTAAGCTATTTCTAAATAGCCCGATTGAATGAGTTGCCAAATATAGGACAACCAATCGGACTGCGTAAATGCACGACCTGCACCATACGTTTTGATTTGGTCGTAGCCATTCGATACAATTTCTTGACGCGCCGAACCACGCAACACATCAACCAAAACCGTCATCGAAACGCTTTGTTGCAAGCGCGTGACTGCCGAAAGTGCCATTTGAGCAGGTTTTGTGCCGTCAAAATACTTTGGTGGATTTTTGCAAACATCGCAATTGCCACAATTTTCGCTCAAATATTCACTAAAATAATTCAATAAAATACGGCGACGACAAATTTGCGCATCGGCATATTGCATCATGCGGTCGAGTTTGGCAAGTTGAAGTTCTTGATTACCCGCCTCATTTTGTCCCAACATATCACGATAAGTCATCACGTCTTGCATCGAATAAAACAATAACGTGTCTGCGTTCGTACCGTCTCGACCTGCGCGACCAATTTCTTGATAATAACTTTCCAGATTTTTGGGCAAATTATAATGAATCACCCAACGAATATTTGGCTTATCAATGCCCATTCCAAATGCGATGGTAGCGCAAACAATTTGCACATCGTCGCGCAAGAAATCTTCTTGTACTTTGGCACGTTGAGTGTTGGGCAATTGCGCGTGATACGCCTGCGCCTTGTACCCGCGCTCGCGGAGTTTTTCGGCAATATCTTCGGTACTTTTTCGACTCAAACAATAGACAATGCCCGCTTGATTTTTGCGAACACGCAAAAAATGTTCGATTTGTTCAATCCGTTTTTGACCTGAACGGACTTCCAAACTCAAATTGGGACGGTCGAAAGACGAAATAAAAACGGCAGGATTTCGGAGATTTAATTTTTCTATAATGTCTCTACGAGTCAATCGGTCTGCCGTAGCCGTCAACGCAACAATTGGAATCTGCGGAAATTGCTGCGGCAAAAAACTCATTTGCGCATATTCGGGGCGAAAATCGTGTCCCCAAGACGAAATACAATGCGCTTCGTCAATCGCAAAAAGAGAAATATCCAGATTTCGCAACATCGAAATGAAGCCCGCCGACACCATTTTTTCGGGAGAAACGTAGAGTAATTTTAATTTCCCTTCAAAAAGTTCGTTTTCAATACGTTGTTGGTCGGCGGCACTTTGCGACGAATTGAGATATGCCGCAGGAATGCCCGCCGAAAGCAGGTTTTCAACTTGGTCTTTCATCAAGGCGATGAGCGGCGAAACGACCACCGCAATGCCCGCCGAAACGATAGACGGAATCTGAAAACACAACGATTTTCCACCGCCCGTAGGCATCAACACCAACGAATCGCGCCCAGAAAAAATGGTTTCTATCACTTCTTCTTGCATCGGTCGAAATGTATCGTAGCCGAAATATTTTTTCAAAACCCGCTTGGCTTTCCCCAATTGTTCAGTTGTTTTCTCGATGGCTGCCATGTTTAAATATTTTTTTAAGAACGAACTTTTTTTTAGAAATCAAATTTTTCGAGCGGCGAAATTAATGCGTTTTCTCCAATTAATAAACATTTTTTTGTTTTTTTATAAACATTTTATTTTTAAAAATTATTTTTTTAACAATAAAATAGCAAAAAAATGCCCCCCCCCAGTATAAAACCCGTTTTTAGGCACATTTAGATAGCAGAGAAATATTTTCATCTACTTTTTACTTTTTTTTTACATTCTTTACTTGCTTCGTGATTTTTTTATGATAAAAATGACCTACATTTGTTCACTTTTTGAAAAAGAAAAAGATTCTTGAAACCATTTTTATAATTCATTTAAAAGTTTTTTTTAAATAAAAAATTAATATGAAAAAGAAATTTTACCTCATTTTATGGGTATTTTTGGGCGCGATGGCTCCCATTTTTGGGCAAGCGACCTTGGGTTGCGACGGTTCGCGTTATTTGCTCGACGTGTTTCCAAACGTGGCGATGACGAACGTAACTTATGGCGCAGCCAACGACAATGCAGGCGTTCCGCGCACCCTCACGATGGACATTTATCAGCCCACAGGCGACGTTCAAGCCAAAAGACCAGTAGTGGTACTGGCATTTGGCGGCGGATTCGTGACAGGCGTACGCGCAGACATGGGCGCGTTGGCAACCATTTTTGCCAAAAAAGGTTACGTTGCGGTATCTATTGACTACCGATTGTACAATATTGGCGCGGGTTTGCCCGATACGCTCAAAATTGGCGCGGTGACCATTCAAGCCATGCAAGACATGAAAGCGGCGATGCGTTTTTTGACTAAAAATGCTGCCACGTATCGTTTAGACACCAATAACGTCATCGTGGGTGGCGTTTCGGCGGGCGCAATTACGGCTTTGATGACTGCACAATTGGATTCGACGGACAATATTCCGACTTGGATTCGCACAATTGTGACGCAACAAGGCGGTTTTGAAGGCAATAGCGGCAATCCCGGTTACAGTTGGAAGGCAAAAGGCGTGTTGAATATGTCGGGCGCATTGCCAACCGAAACGTTGATTGACGCGGGCGACGCACCGATGATTAGTTATCACGGAAGCGCGGACGGAACTGTTCCTTACGATTGTGGAACCGGTTTGTATGGTTTCAGAGGTTGCGGTTCGGCGGCGATGTATCGGCGGCTGACGGCACTCCGCATTCCAAACGTTTTCATCAGTGTTCCGAACGGTGGGCATACGGATATTTACAGTCCAGCAGGAACTTTTGCCAATTCATACGCGCAGTTTTCGGCGCAACTAATTGTTTTCTCCAAAAAATTGGTTTGTGGCGAGACGATTGCCGTTGGCAACGAAACATTGAACAATGTGACTGAAAATTTGAAAATTTACCCAAATCCGAGTGCTGAACGCATGACAATTGACTTAAATACTGGGGGGGGGGCATTTTCAGCTTCTGTTTTCGATTTGCAAGGTCGAATGGTGTATCGCACGCGCACAGAAGCGGGTCAAGCCTTGATACTCGAAAAAGCAACGGTTGGACGTGGCATCTTTTTGCTACAAGTTCAAACCAATTCAAAAACAATTACACAAAAAATTGTTTTTGAATAATTGTTTTAAAAAAATATAAATAAAAAAATCCTTCAATATCTCGAAAGAATATTGAAGGATTTTTTTTGAATCCTTATTTGATTATTGCAACTGTCTCAACAACAATAAAACGGTAACGACGCTTGTAATTTGGGCAAATGTATTAGAAATAACTTTCTGCCAATCCACTTCTGCATTGTTTTTCTTTACTTTGTCTTTTTCTTTTTTCTCTTTGTAACCAACGTTTACGATAGAACCTCTTTCCACTTTTGGATAGATTTTGAACAATCCATAATCTTTGGTTCGTTCGATTCGTCCGTTGGGGTGTGTGACGGTGATGAAAGCGCGTTTGCCTTCTTTCCCGATTCCTGCTGCGTATCGGTCAACGTAATAGAATGCACGTCGTCCATTGTGGAACGGTACATTTACTTTTCCGCCTTGCAAAACTTTTTCGGGATAAAGTTCAATCGCCTTTGTCGCGCCTGTGATGGTGACGAGGTCGCGCGCTTTTGGAACATCAATCAAATCGCCATCTTTCAAAATATGATTGAAATTGGAAGTCGTATCTTTCAATGCTTTCACCATGTCCACGATAACATAGCCTACATTTTCGTCTGCTCTAAAAATGGTAGCACCTTCTGGAAATGCTTCGAGCGAAAGCCCACCTGCGCGTTTGATAACATCAGCCAATTTTTCATTTTTCCGTATCAACGCATAAGCACCTGGATATTTCACTTCGCCCGTGAGGTTAATAATTTTCTGAAACGAAAACTCTGGCACCACTCTGACCACAATTTGGTCATACGGTTGGAGGGTGAATCCTTGGTCTTGGATAATTTTGTAGTCTTTATCCATTTCGATTGTGGCAACAGTCGTTCTGACAGGTTCATTGTCAACAATGTTGACACGGAACACATCAATTCTATTTTTTGCTGCTTCCAATTTAAATCCACCTGCGAGCAAAATAAGGTCTTTGATGTCTAATTGTGGACCAAACGTATATTCTCCTGGTGTACGAACTGCACCTGAAATTTTGATGCTTTCACGGTTTGTGTAAGTCAAAATAGACGGAATCCGCAACTCATCTTGTCCTTCCAACACGATGTCATCGGCAGATTTTGGATTTGCCAATGCCTTTTTCAAATCTACTCTAATATATGTAATTTTGCCTGTATCTTGCTTATTCTTTCTAAAAACATAGGCAAAATCGGTCGCTTCTGGTTTTACGCCGCCTGATAAGATGACCAAATCGCTAACGCGCATCTTCTTTTCTGAATCATAAGGAACGCGAAGTGGCGTGCGAATGGAACCAAAAGACATTACTTCTTCTTGTTCAACATATCGGCTTTGCTCAAAAATCCATATTTTATCTTTGGATTGTAGCGAAATATTTGCCTCGCTGTTTGGGTTTTTCAAGATTTCTCTCAACTCTAAACTTTTCCATTCGGTTGTGCCATCGGTACGCAATCTTTGAACGTAAAATGCGTCCGTTCTTGCAGAAGGTTTCAAAATGGCTTTACCCAACATGTCGCTGACACGCATATTAGGGCGAATCTCGAAAGAACCTGGATATTGCACCGCACCAATAATTTCTGCCACATTGATAGCAGCAACACTAATAATTCCTATGGAAATGACATCACCATTTTTGATTTCAAAATCTTGATAATCCAATTTTTCCATATTTACATCAAAAATCTCTTCTCTATCCGTCACAAAACGCTTGACTTGAGCCGTTACTTTTTGTGCATTATCTGACAATCCACCTGCGTATTGAATCAATTTTTTCAAGTTTTCGCCGCCAATCAATTCATATTTAAACGGACGGCGCACAGCCCCCGAAATCGTCACCACGCGCTCTTGCGCAGGCACACGAATGTAATCGTTTTCATATAAAAAGAAGTCTTTCGCGCCCGACGGATTGTTCAAATATTCATACAAATCCATCGGTTTTCGTTCACCATTAGAACGAATGAGTTCCATTTTTCGCAAGCTACCGATATCCGTCGGCCCGCCCGCCGCAACGAGCGCATTGAATCCAGAATTGGTCGCCGAAATCGTATAACTACCCGGACTTTTCACTTCGCCTACAATATTGACGCTAATTGTGCGCGTACCAGAAACCGAAACCACAAATTCTTCGGGCGTAAACACCATAAATTGACGAAACATCGTAGCCAAAACACGTCTTGCATTGGATACGGACATGCCTTTCAAATAAACCCGATTCATGCGGTCGGGCTGAATATAGCCATCTTTTGTAATCGTATGTTGCTGATTGTAGAACGAACGACCCGTCACCGAAACCGTCACTTGGTCACTTGCGCCCAAGATGTAAGTATCTGGCACTTTGGGTTCTGACCCCAAACGGAAAGCACTCAAATTGCCATTTTTGAAATAATCTTGCCCGAACATCGTCGAAGGTTGCGTCTTGTTGTTGGCGGCATCGGTCAACTTTTCCGTCAAGGCTTCTTCCAACGTAGAACCCGTTGCAATGGCTTTTTTTATTTCTTTTGATGCAGATTTCGCAACTTCCTTCACTTCTTCTTTTACGGCGGCATCTACTTTTTCTGATGCAATTTTTTCTGCTTTTTCTTCCGCTCGCTTGGTCGCTTTCACCTCAATTTCCTTGTTGACGCGACCTTGTTCGATTTCCTCTTCCGTCGGTTCTTTCACCGTTTCAGCTGCTTTGCGCTCGCTTTCCAACTCTGCAATCGCTGCTTCAATCGCCGCACGCGCACGAAGCAATTCTTCTGGTTTTATGTTGTTGATGTCAAAGGTCAAGCCTTTGGAAAACAACTTTTTTTGCACATCTTCCTCGCGCAAACCACGTTTGGCGATTTCAGCGCGAATCAAAGAAGGGTCAACATTCTGACCTTTCACTTGTGCGCTCGCAAATAACGGCAAAACCAAAACTGCCAATAATAAAAAACTACGAAGAAGTTTTTTCATTTTTTATAGTTAATATTTTATCTAAAAAATCATCGTCTCGAAAAACGATTTTAAAATTTTATATGCCTTTTTTTAGTAGAATTTATTCCAAATCCTTGCCTAAAATCCCTTTTTCAAGAGAATATACTGGGGGGGGCATTTTTTATCCCTAATTGTATTGACTTTCGTAATATTTTCGATAATCGCCTGATGTGACGTTATTTATCCATGTTTGATTTTCCAAATACCAATCAATTGTCTCTCGAAATCCTTCTTCAAATTTGATACTTGGCTCCCAACCAATTTCATTGCGTAATTTCGAAGCATCAATCGCATAGCGGCGGTCGTGTCCAGGACGGTCTTTCACAAAAGTGAGCAATTTGCGAGAACTCCCTTTTTTACGACCCAATTTTTCGTCCATGATGTCGCACAATTTTTTCACCAAATCAATGTTTTTCCACTCATTGTTGCCGCCGATATTGTAGGTTTCGCCTTCGGTTCCTTTGTGGAAAATCGCGTCAATGGCAGACGCATGGTCTTTCACCCAAAGCCAATCTCGCGTATATTTTCCGTCGCCGTAAATCGGAAGCGGTTTTTCGTTCATAATATTGTTGATGATGAGCGGAATCAATTTTTCAGGAAAATGATTCGGACCATAATTATTTGAACAATTTGACAACACAACTGGCAAATGAAACGTATGATGATACGCCCGAACCAAGTGGTCGCTCGCTGCTTTCGATGCCGAATACGGCGAACGCGGGTCGTAACGAGTCGTCTCTTTAAACATACCGCGTGCGCCCAAACTGCCATACACTTCGTCGGTCGAAACATGGTAGAAACGGCAACCCGCCGTGTTGTTGCCCCAAGCCAAACGCGCTGCATTCAGCAATGTCACCGTGCCGATAATGTTGGTTTCAACAAACGCCATCGGGTTAGAAATCGAACGGTCAACGTGACTTTCGGCGGCAAGGTGAATCACGCCGTTGATATTATATTTCAAAAAAAGGCTTGAAACAAAATTTGCATCACAAATATCGCCTTTTTCAAAAACATAATTTTTAGCATTGGCAACATCAAGCAGATTTTCGAGGTTGCCCGCATACGTGAGCGCGTCGAGGTTAATGATGCGATAATTGGGATAATTCGTCACAAAACGACGAACCACATGCGAGCCAATGAAACCCGCACCACCCGTAACGAGTATATTTTTTTCAAAATCCATCTTGCTTTTTCATTTTTTTTGCCCCCCCCCAGTATAATTTGGGTTAAAATGCGGAAAAGGCGTTTTGAAAATATTATTCAAAAAGAAATAAGGTTTGCTTTAATAATAGCTTACAAAAAAATCGGGCAAATGTCGTGTTTTTTATCCAAATTTTTATTTAATTAGATATGTTTTGACGTAAAAAAAACAAAAAAACACATAAAAAACATCAAAAGATAGAAAAAAAAGTGATTTTTTGTCCTAAACTTTGAATTTCAAAGCAAAATTAAATACAAAGCAATATTCGTCGTATATTTTTTTTAGAAAAATATTAAAAAATGACAAAAATAAGACAATCGCATTTTTTGAAACGCCAAATTTTGAATCAATTTTTATCAAAAAAAAAGTGTAAGACATTGTTTACCAATGTCTTACACAATTTTTTGTACCGCGAGCGGGAATCGAACCCGCACGACCGTTTCGGGTCACAGGATTTTCTTACCACTATGGCTTTCGCCACCTCTACAAATGCAAAGTTTGTGGTCTGGACTTTCTCTTCATCATATTTCCGAAGAAACTTAGATGCCGCCTGTTAAGTCTCTACACCTTTTTCCAACTTTCTGGAAACTTGGCTCGGGATTACCAGTTCAAAGGCTTCCCCGAATTTAAGCGGTTCTACGAAGAGCATTTCTGCTCAAGCACTCAAATTTTTGATATTTTTCGCTCTGTAATTGTCTGTCAAAGCATGACAATTAGGGCATAATAATTTTAGATTTTCTAAAGAATTATTGTAACGATTTCCATCAATGTGGTGAAGTTCTAGTGGAATAGGCTGTTTTTGCCAAACCTCTAACTGACAACTTTCACACTGATGTCTTTTAAATTCTTCTTTAATCAATCTTAATTTTAACTTATGAGATTGAAAAGTCTTATGCGCTCCAGAAAAAATATCTTCAATTGGAACAACATTAGGCTTTATTTTTTTCAATCCATATCCCTGTTGATTGGTTTTGAAACAATTTAATCTTTTTGCATGGCTTACAACTGTTTTATAATTCATTCCCAGTTGTTGGGCGGCTTCACTCATACTTTTTGAATGAATACAAATTTCAATAAATTTCTTTTCAAAAACTTCATTAAACGTATAACGTGCCATACTTTTACGTTTACAAAGAAAAAAACATCAAAGAACTAAGTCCTGCGTGTCTACCTATTTCACCATCGCGGCAGACTATCTTCCTTTTTACGAAGAAAAACAAAAATAGATACAACCAAAATTAAAAAAGCCCTCGAAAAAAATCGAAGGCTCTTTTTTTTGGAAGTGGAGCGAAAGACGAGACTCGAACTCGCGACCCCGACCTTGGCAAGGTCGTGCTCTACCAACTGAGCTACTTTCGCGTATTTTAAACAAAACAAAACTACTCTTTTGCGTTTTGCGATGCAAAGATACGTGCATCTTACCCAATTCACCAAATTTTTTGCAAACTTTTTTTAAAAAAATTAGAAAAACTTTTTTTTAAAATTTAAATTTTTATTTAAGTTATTGATTATCAATATTTTACAAAATACTTGAAATTATTTTTTTGAAAAATAAAATTAGAAACGTTGTTTTTTTGTCTAATTTTGCCCCCCCCCAGTATCTACAGATTTTGTATCCAATTTTTAATAAAAATATATTAAATGAAAGCGTTGTGGCGATTATTTTGGCAATTGGTAAAATTTTACACGGTCGCAAAGACGCGGCAAAACGTGCATTCGCCCTTTGTTTTCGAGTTTACGGAGCGCGTTTTGGACGATAAACGCCAATTTTACGCCTTTTCAGAAATAGAAACCCTACGAAAAGCCTTGCGAAAAAGCGACGAAACGGTCGAAGTCGTGGACTTGGGCGCGGGTTCTCACTTGTCAGGGGTGGCGCGGCGGCGGCGCGTGTCGGACATTGCGCGGTCAGCGGTGTCGCCGCGTTTCCAATGCGAAGTCCTTTTTCGATTGGTCGAATGGCAAAAACCACGCAATATCGTCGAACTTGGCACGTCGTTGGGCGTGTCTGCGCTCTACATGGCGGCGGCGGCGGACACGCACGTACACACGCTCGAAGGCGCGGCGGCTATCGCAAAAACGGCAAAAAGAAATTGGAATTGGTTTGCAGAATTTGTTCAAAATAAAGATTTTGGAAAACATTATCCCGAAAATATTCAAAATAAAAATAATTCACAAAACGTTGATTTGATAGAGAAAATTGAACTTACAGAAGGAAATTTTGATGAAACCTTTCCTGCCGTTTTATCAAGAATTGGGCAATTGGACATGGCATTTATTGATGGAAATCATCGCAAAGAACCCACGTTGCGTTACTTTGAAACCGCGTTAAAACATGTGCATGAAAATTCTATATTAATTTTTGATGACATACATTGGTCGGCGGACATGCAATCGGCTTGGTCAACGATTCAGGCGCACCCGCGTGTGCGAATTTCGATTGATTTGTTTTGGTGCGGCATCGTTTTTTTTCGTTCCGAAAATCGAGAAAAAGAACATTTCAAATTATTGCCCGCCCGCATCAAGCCGTTTTCATTGGGTCTTTTTGGTTAAAAAAATGCCCCCCCCAGTATATTTGCCATAAAAATGCTTAAAAACAAAAAAAAAGCGCAAAGGAAATATTTTTCCAATGCGCTTTTTTTTGTTTATATTTTTCAGAAAACTAAATATCCAACAATAATTTGGTGGGGTCTTCTAACAATTCCTTGACTTTCACCAAAAATGTGACCGACGAAGAACCGTCAATGACGCGGTGGTCGTAGCTCAACGCCAAATACATCATTGGGCGAATCACGATTTCACCATTTATCACCATCGGTCGTTCTTTGATAGCGTGCATTCCCAAAATAGCCGATTGCGGTTCGTTGATAATCGGTGTACTCATCATGGAGCCAAAAACGCCGCCATTGGTGATGGTAAACGTGCCGCCGCTCATTTCTTCGAGCGTCAATTTACCAGACCGCGCTTTTTCTGCCAATGCCTTGATGTCTTTTTCGATTTGAGCGAAATTTTTGGATTCGCAGTTTGCAACGGGCGGCACCACCAAGCCGTTGGGCGTAGAAATGGCGACCGAAATATCGGCGTAATCATGAAAAATGAGTTCTTTATCGTCAATTTGTGCATTGACTTCTGGCATTTCCATCAAAATTTTGGCGCAAGCCTTTGCAAAAATAGACATAAAACCGAGTTTAATGCCATATTTTTTAACAAAAAGGTCTTGATATTTTTCGCGGAGCGCAAACACCGCCGTCATGTCCACTTCGTTGAAAGTGGTAAGCATAGCAGTATTGTTTTTTGCCGAAACCAATCGCTTTGCAATGGTTTGGCGCATTCGACTCATTTTTTCGCGTTTTGTATTGCGACTAAAACCCGTTGCGGCAGCCGTTTTTGGTGCGGATACTGGGGGGGGCGTATTTTCAGCTTTTGGCGCGGCAGTTGGCGGCGCGGCGGGCGTATTTTGGCTTGCTTTCAAGGCATCTTCTTTCGTGATGCGACCATCGCGACCTGTTCCTTGCACATCTGTCAAATTATTTTCTGCAATAATTTTCGATGCGGCAGGCGAAGGGTGTCCTGTTGCATAGTTTGCGGTCGCAGCAGGTGCGGGCGGCGCAACGGCAGCAGGCGTTTCTGTTTTCGCGGGCGCGGCGGGTGCAGGCGGTGCATCTGCGGCGGCGGCGGTGTCAATTTTGGCAACGAGTTCGCCAATTTTCAAATCTTGTCCTTCACTGGCAACTCTGATGAGTTTTCCAGCAATTTCGGCGGGCAATTCTAAGGTAGCTTTGTCTGACTCAAATTCGCAAATTGCTTCGTCCAACTTCACCATTGCGCCGTCGGCTTTCAGCCATTGCGATAGTGTTACTTCTGTCACCGATTCCGCAATGGTCGGTACTCGAATTTCAATTATTGCCATAAATTATTTTTATACGTTTTTTCACGTTTTTTAATAACAACACAAACTGATTGCGTCGCTACATTTCCAAAATCACATACAAAAGTCCGTATATGTTCGGAATTATGCAAGTTTTTGAGGCTAAAAATTAAGAAAAAAAATATTTTTTATCCATTTTTAAGCCAATATACTGGGGGGGGGCATATTTCGCCGCAAAATTACGTTTTTTTATAGAAAATCTAAATTCATTTTTAAAACCTTTCGCAAGAAATGGGATTTATTTTTTCTCAAATCAAAAAAAAAGAAAAGAACCTGTTGCGATTCCTTTCTTTTTTTTTATTTGATTTATTTATCAAGTGTCAACGCTCATTTTTTTCAACAACCGTTCTTTGTTGCCTTTTGAAATCGGAACCAACGTTTTGTCTTGCATTTCAACTTGGTCATCGCCTTTCAAAATGCGTGTAACATAATTTGGATTTATGATATGAGACCGATGGACACGAATAAATTCATCTTTCAATAATTCTTCATAATACGACAATTGTTTGCTTGATAAATGCGGTTTTGAGCCGCCGAGCAAGGCGATTTCTGTATAATTTCGGTCTGCCCGAATCCAAATAATTTGGTCAACTTCGACAAAAAGAATTTCGCTGGCGCTTTGAATGCCCAATTTTTGCGGCATTTTTCGCATTTCCAACTGTTTGAGTGCTTCGTTGAGCATCAACAATTGTTCTGCTTTTTTCAATTCATCGCGCTTGTGCAAATTGGATTGTGCCTTGACGACAGCCGCCAATAATTCATTGATTTTGATGGGTTTTTGCAAAAAATCGGTCGCGCTAAACCGAAACGCGGTCGCGGCGTAGCTGTTGTGAGCGGTACAAAAAACGCATTCAAAAGTAACTTCGCCTTCGAGTCGTTGCAACAACTCGAAGCCCGTCATATCTCCAATTTCGATGTCCAAAAACACCAATTCAGGCTTCAATGTTTTGATGAGCCGCAAGCCATCTTCACCCGTTTGGGCAACGCCAATGACCTGAATGGTCGGACAATTGGTTTTCAGATGATGCAAAAGCGTATCGCGGCTGGGTGCTTCGTCGTCAATAATGATAGTTTTCAATAATATATTTTTTTAAGACGTTTTAGATAAAGAATTGGAATCCAAAAATAATAGTGGCATTTCTCTGAAAGAATTAAGATTTTAACGTAGTCATTTTTTAGTAGTGTGTGTGGATTGCCATTCATTATCGCCTCAATCGGCTTGTGGAATTTCGATGACGACGCGCGTACCCGTGCGTGAGGCATCAATGTCCCGCAAATTTACAACCTGAATCGGATTTCGCGCAACGTTTTTAGATTTTTTGTAAAAAGTAATCCCAAAACGGTTTAAAAAGTGTTGTTTTTCTTTACTTTTTTGCAAATATTTCAACAATTCTAACCTTTCTCGCGTAATTTCGATGCCACGAGATTGGTGTTTTTTCCCTTTTTGCGCGCCTCTCAAATGCTCTACGGTTTTGACGGTTTGGATACTGGGGGGTAGGTTTTCCCAACCATTTCCGTTGTCTTCGACGGTACATTTCAAATTTTTATGCAACAAATTCACGTCGTAAGCAAAGGAAACTTTAACCAAACCGCGCATCGGCGCAACATATTGTCGGCGACTGATGCCATGAATGACCGCATTTTCGACAAAAGGTTGTATCAACATGCTGGGTAATTCGGTTTCAAACTCGTCCACATCTTCGGCAATTTCTATTTCAAAATCAAAATCGAAACGCAATTGTTCCGCTTCGAGATAACCGCGCAGGATTTCAATTTCTTTTTCCAGACGAATGCTTGGCACGGCAGACGCATCTAACAAATTTCGCATGAGTCCTGCAAAATTGGTCAAATAATTAACGGCTTCGGGATTTTTTTTATATAAAATTAAATAATTTACAGAATTGATGACGTTGAAGATAAAATGCGGATTCATTTGAGATTGCAGCGACCGCAATTCTATGTCCGACATACGTTGCCGAATATTTGCCTCGTGTCGAATGCTCGCAATGCGCGCCCGAATCAGCCACGCAACAAGTCCCAAAGTCGTAAAAAAAGACAACAAAATGAACCACCAAGTCTTCCACCAAGGCGGCAAAACGGTGATTTCGACCACTTTTTCAGGCGATAATTGCCGTTGTTGCGTCGGAAAAAAGGCACGAATCCGCAGCCGATAATTTCCCGCAGGCAACTGGGCATAGCGCGCCGTCGCGTCCATCGCATTGGCATCAATCCAATTGTTATCATAATTTTCGAGCATATATTGCAAATGCGGCGACTGCGTGCGTTGCAAATACGAAATGCCCATCTCAAAAACCAACGTCCGTTGGGTGTGCGAAAACGTAAACTGCTGCGTTTCACTTACATTTTCGTCGAAAAAAAAGTTTTGGTCATTGACTTTGATGTCTAACAAATGGACAATTGGTTGACTATGATTATTAATGTCTTGACTCGGATTGACGATGGTGATGCCTTTCACGCCGCCAAAAATTAAGGCTCCGTTTGCCATTTGCGCGACCGAAGCCATCGAAAATTTGTTCAAATCTGTCAAAAAACTACGCGCCACTTTCTGCGAAATATTGTAGTGATACAATCGGTTTTCGCCCGATAGCCAGATATTTTCCTCGTCACACATCACCAATGATTTGATAAAATCCTGCGGAAAATCTTGCGCTGTACCAAAAGTTTTTACTTGCCAATCGCCTACGCGAAAACCTTGCAAGGCATTGTTATCCAACCACCACACCCACGCCGAATTTGGGCTAATGGTCAAATTGCTGGCAGTTATCGGCAAATCTATTTGCTTCACCAAGTGCGGCTTGGGCGTGCATTCAAAAATATATAATTTATCTTTTCCTAAAAAATGCAAAAAATTATTGGCACTTTTCATCACTCCGTTGCAAGACAGCGTATCAAAGGGCGCAGGCAGCCCCCCCCCAGTATTTGTCCAACGATTTCCGTTTTTTTCTGCTTTCAAGCTGCCGATTTTATGTTCATCGGTCACAAAAAGTAGGGTTTCATCAGGCAACGCCACCAATTGATTTCGCAAGGCAACCAATTTTGGCGTATTAATTGGCGAAAAAATACGCGACGCTCTATTGTAATTCCATAATTTTGCATTAACAATCAACCATAAATTTTGTTGGAAGTCTTCTGTTACACTTGTAATTTTACCCGCAGGCAACCCTCCGATTTGCGCCGTTGGCAACAACTGACGAATTACTTTTTGTTGTGCATCAAGTTCCAAAATTCCTTCATTGGCGGCACTGCCGACTACCCAAAAATGCCCATCTTGAAGTGGAAAAATCAAAGAACTATGAAATTTCTGAGGCGGTGTCACCAATGGAATGGTTTGAAATGGAAGATTTTCGAGATTTGTAAATGCCACACCGTAGTCCCAATCCGACAGCCAAAGATTGCGGTCGTTGTCCACATACATGTCTCTAATTTCTACAAAACCAGTTGAAGATTCGCTTGAAAATGGACGTGGAAAAACTTGTTCGACAAAACGCAAATTGGTTTTATCGAATATGAAATACCCATTTCGAGAAGTTCCAATCGCCAATTGGCGGTCATTTAATTGTTCCAAACAATGCAAATCAACTATCTTTTTACCTTCAAAATCAGTAAAAAAAGTGGACGTTCGCGTGTTTTTGTCAAATTTCACCAATCCACTTGAAGTAGCTAACCAAATTTTATTTTTCTCCGTAACAATTCCGTGAACGGATTGATTTTTCAAAAATTGTTCAACTTTGGGTGACTGATACTGGGGGGTAGCCTCGTGCGCGTATGCGTAGCGCGTGAAGCCCTCTTTGGCACTCCAATCGTAACTCAAAACTGCTTGCACCTCCTCATTTTGAAGTTCGACGGTGGCACGCAAACACGAAAATGGGTGCAACAATTGAAATTTTGCCGTTTTGGTGCTGAACAAGTATAAATTATTTTCAATACGTGTCCAAAGTTGACCTTTCGTATCCAAATGAAACACATAATATTCATTCTGAATTTCTTGAGCATCAATTTTAAGGCAAAAATGCTCGAACTGGTCTTTTTTACGCCGATAAACGTTGATGGCTTGGTAGGTACAAAACCAAATATCGCCATTTTTATCCTCAAAAAACGAACTTTGAATGGGGCTGCCAAACATTTCACGAACGGAAGTAGCTTGGTTGGTGCTTTTGTAGGTTTTGATATGGTTGCCGTCATAGCGATTCAGCCCCGTCATGGAACTAATCCAGACGAAGCCGCGAGAGTCTCGAAACACAAAAGAATTGGTTTCGTCAAGCAAGCCGTTTTGTTGTGTCAGGCGCGTAAAAAGGTGTGGCGTATAGCTTTCCGATTGCGCCCAAACCGTTGAATGCAACAAAACACAACAACAAAATGTCATTGCTCGATAAAACACCCTTACTTTCATATTTGAATGATACAAATAACAGAAAAAGGGCATCAATTTTTAAAACGAAAATTTAAGATTTCTAACGTAGAAGTTTTTGAATGTAAAAAATGCCAGATTGTTAAGACAATTTTATTGCACAAAGATACACAAGAAAAATAAGTTGTTTGTTAAAAAATAATTTTTCTTGAAAAAAATATCGTGATAGATTTCTAATTTTACAATACCAACTCTATTGGTTTTGACGGAAAATAATAATGCCCGCAAAAAGTTAGCAAGCTAACCAATCACGGGCATTCCCCCAGGTGGTGTGGGAGGGAATTGAACCCCCGACACAAGGATTTTCAGTCCTTTGCTCTACCGACTGAGCTACCGCACCAAACACCTTTATTTAAAAAGCGACGCAAAGATACAACAACTTTTTGCATACTTCCAAACTTTTTCTAAAAAATTTTAAATTATTTTTAAAATAATCAAAAACGACAAAAAATTTATCCAAAATATTCAAATCTATTTTTGATTTATTTCATAAAAAACAGGTCAAAAAGCCGTTTTATACTGGGGGGGGGCATTTTTTTAAGCATTTTATGCACTATTCTTTTTTAAACTGATTGAGTTGAAGCCCAATCCAAAATGAAAATAAAACCACGCTTAAAGAGGCTTCGGACAATGCCTCGAAGAAAAATGAAACAAAAAACAACAGATGCGTTGCTACAAAAAATGGTTGTTTGTAATGATTTTCAGAAAAAACGGGCAACCAAAAACAAATCAAAAAAACAAATAAACCCACCAAACCATTGGCTGCCGCCACCATCAAAAACTGGCTATGCGGCAATTTTGCATCAAGTTGCGGATAATGTTGTGCATATAATTGGTTACAAACCGTTCGCATATCACCCGCGCCGATGCCCAAAATGGGCGATTGTTGCACCATTTTTACCCCAATTTTCAAGGAAATGAGGCGTTCAGAATCCGAATTGTTCATCGAATTGCCGAGTTTGGCTTGTTGCCAATCCCAAACCATAAACTGGATTCGGTTGCGCAAACTGGGCGTAAATTGAATCGCAAGCGTCGCCACCAAAACAATGCCTAAACATGCGGAAACGCCCATTTTCCAATTGCCAACAGACGCTATATATTGAAGAATCAGATAAAAAATACAAACATACATTGCCAAAATACCGCCCCGAACTGCTAAAATATGAATCGTTACGAATAGAAAAAGCAACGAAAAAATGAGCGCAACTCGATATTTTTGCGAACTACTTTTCGTTTGTCGGAACAACGCCACACCGCACAACAATGACATTACAAGTGCAAAATTGAAGCAAACATGGTCAATCGGCGTAGCGATGGGCTGTCCCATTAACAATTTTTTGTTCATTTTGTCGAAATGTAAAAAGTAGCGCGTCAACACCACCAACGCCCAAAAAACACCCGCAATGAGGCTCGCCAAGAGAATGGTTTGATACCTTTTTTCAGAAAATTTCGGCAATAACCAAAACGCCATCGGCAAACTCAAAAAGGGCAAATAGAGCCGAACGCGGTTCCACCAATAGCCCACGTCAGACGACCAACCAAAACTAATGACCGCCAAAAAGAACAAAATGCCTACACAAAACCACGATTTTTGTTTGAAAAATGCCAAAAAACGAGGAATATACTGGGGGGGGGGCATCAATCGCCATTTGTCAACGCCTTGAACGGACGAGACGTGTAATTGCAAAAAAGCAATGACAATAAGCGCAATACTGCTCAAAGATATTAAAAATTTAGACCATAACAAAGCACTTGACAGCAAGACGCTCCACCACGTGGCAAAAGTCGTACGCGAGGTGTTGTGAACTACATTTTTTACGAAAGGGTATATTTTTTTCAAATCAGGCAATCATTTTTTAAGCAAAAAAAACTTGACAATTTGAAACGTCAAAAAGGGGATTATATTTTTTTAAAGATAAAAAAAATTAATATTCTAAATTGTGATTTACGACGGGTTGATACTGGGGGGTAGTGAGTTTTCGTTCTTCAATGCCATGCGGCGCGAGTCGCGTGCGAAGGGCATCAACAAAATTGCGCATCAGGACGCGCTGCGTAGGCGACATGCCCGCCATGTCCATCGCTTGGTCAGTTTCGTAACTCGAAACAGGCAACATTTGGAACCGCTTTCGCCCGTCGCGTCGCCATTCCGTATGACGATAAACGGGAATGTAATTGGGTTGTTCGATGACACAATTTCCATTCTCCCCTTTTCGGATAGACAATTCGAGCATCAATCCGCCTTCGGTGTTGGCGTAGGGCTGGTCGCTCATAAAATTGCCGAGCGAATAGGCGGTTAGGCAGTTTTGAAGTTGTCCATTTTTCATAATTTTTTCCCATTTTACGGGTTCAACGACGTGTGGATGCCCGCCGATGACCAAATCTGCGCCCCATTGGTGCATTTTGTGGGCAAGTTCGCGCTGTTGCGCATTTTCGTTGAGTTGATATTCCACGCCCCAGTGCATAAACGCAATGATGCAATCTGGGTTGTATTGTTTGGCGACTTCGATTTCTTTGCGCACCAACTCAGGGCTGGTTCGGTTCACGCGAGCGGGTTGGGGCGTGGTGATGCTGTTGGTGTGCATCGTATAATTGATTAAAGCAATTTTAAATCCGTCTTTGTAGATAAAAAGTGGACTAAAAATGTCTTTTTCTTCTTGATTTTTGAAAGAACCTGTTTGGTGAATATTATTTTTTCTCAACATGTCAATCGTATGATTGATGCCTACAATACCACCATCATTGACGTGGTTATTGGCGGTCACCATCACGTCAAATCCAGCCCAATTGATGGCATCAATGGCGGCATCAGGCGAGCGAAAATGTGGATATCCCGTGTAAGGCGGTTTGCCGGGTGTTGTGAATTCGAGGTTTCCGAAAGCAAGGTCGGCTTGCTGAATCACGGGCGCGACGTGTCGCAACATCGGGCGATAGTCGTAGGCAGACCCATCTTTGCCAATCATGGCGGCTTGGATTTGCGTGCCTTGCGACATCAAGTCGCCCACAAAAAGCAATCGGAGCGATTTTTTTTCTGGTTTTTGCCCGTCGGGCAACGGCACATTTTTCAGTTCGGGCAATGTTTTGGCATCTTTGTCATTTTTTCCGTTTTGGGGGGTCAAAAAAATGGCTTGATACTGGGGGGGGGCGGTCATCATCACAAAAGTGGTGGCAATGAGCGCAATGCCCGTCACCGTCAATAGCATGGCGATGCGTTCTTTTTTTATGTACTGAAATATCGAAAATTTCATAGTTGGCAATCGTTTAAAACGCAATATTGTAAGGGCGTTGTTAAATAATTTCTCAATTAGTATGTTGGCGAAATAAGTTGGCAAATCGCAAAATCAGGGTAAAGTTAAAGATTTGTTTTTAATTGGCAATAGTTTTTTGTTTAAAATAAAAAAAACAGGGCGCAATTCCCGAAAGAATGCTCCCTGCATAACCCCAAAAAACCAAATGAAAACAATCTACATATAAAAAAGCTCTTTAATTTCAAAAGAGAAATAATCAAATTAAGTAGTGTGAACAAGATTAAGACGTAGTCTTTTTTGAAAGTCACATTTTTAATAAAAAAAAATTTTTTCTCAAAAATGAACTATAAAAAACACCTTTATTTCACGTTTAAATCCGAAATATGTTGCAAAGATAGTGTTTTTTTTAAACCTGTATCCACCAAATTGTAAAAAAAAAGTCATATTAGCGAAAAAATATTACAAATTGACATTTTTTTTACACTTCGCAATTACTCCAAAACATAACAACATCATTGTACATTTAAGACGACATCATTTTTGAAAGTCACATTTTCAACAAAACGCGATTTTTTTTCTAAACTTGGTGCAAAAGTAATTCCAAAAAATAATTTTTTAAAATATTTGATAAAAATAATTTCGTTGCAAACAAAAAAATGACAAAATACAGACAAAAGACGCTCAAAATTAGGTGTACGAATACTTTTTTTTATTAATTTTTATTTTTTTTTGAAAAAAATGCTTAAAAACTTAAAAAATTTTACAACATTTGCATCGGTTATCAAATTTTTCGTATTTGTTCATAAAAAAATATTTTTCACAACCAACTCTTAAAAGGGAATTAAAAAAAAATGCAAGCATCAGATTATTTAGTATTTCTACTGTATTTTGCCATTGTTTCCACCTACGGCTATTGGGTTTACAACCGCAAAAAAAGCGCGACCGCAGATTCGGCAGACTATTTTCTCGCCGAAGGGTCGTTGACTTGGTGGGCAATCGGCGCATCGCTCATTGCTTCTAACATTTCTGCGGAGCAATTTGTGGGCATGTCAGGCTCGGGTTTTGCGATGGGTTTGGCAATTGCCTCCTATGAATGGATGGCTGCCGTGACGCTCATCGTCGTTGCCGTTTTCTTTTTGCCGATTTACTTGAAAAATCGCATTTTCACGATGCCACAATTTTTGAGCCTTCGCTACAACGAAAGTGTTGCGTTGGTGATGGCGGTGTTTTGGCTTTTCCTCTACGTTTTTGTCAACCTGACTTCTATCCTACATTTGGGTGCGTTGGCAGTGTCGGCAATTTTGGGCGGACCAGATTACTACATGGTGTGCGCCATCGGTTTGGCTATTTTTGCGTTGTTCATCACGTTGGGCGGCATGAAAGTAATTGGTTATACGGACGTAATTCAAGTCGTCGTGCTGATCATTGGCGGTTTGGCAACTACTTATTTGGCTCTCGACAAAGTGTCGAACGGCGCAGGCGCGATGGCAGGCATGAAATCCGTTTACGCACAGGCGGGCGACCATTTCCACATGATTTTGAACAAAGGGCAAATGCTGATTCCAGACGGAAAAGGCGCGACCAAAGATGCCTACATGGATTTGCCAGGTCTGACCGTTTTGTTCGGTGCGATGTGGATTGCGAACCTCAATTACTGGGGGTGTAACCAATATATTACACAACGGGCTTTGGGGGCAGACCTCAAAACGGCGCGTTCGGGTTTGTTGTTTGCTGCATTTTTGAAGGTTTTGATGCCGATTATCGTCGTCATTCCAGGTATTGCAGCTTATGTTATTTGGAAAAATGGCGGTTTGCAAACCGAAATGTTGAATGTTAAAGGATATGTGCAAGCAGACAGAGCTTACCCAGTTTTGTTGAATTTGTTGCCAACAGGCTTGAAAGGATTGTCTTTCGCAGCGTTGACGGCAGCCATCGTAGCTTCGTTGGCAGGAAAAGCCAATTCGATTGCGACCATTTTTTCGTTAGACATTTACAAAAAAGTAATTAATAAAAATGCGACGGAAAAACAATTGATTGACACAGGCAAAATCGTGATTGTGGCGGCTTTGGTGTTGGCGTGTATCGTGGCTCCGCAGTTGAAATCGCTTGACCAAGCGTTCCAATTCATTCAAAAATATACGGGTTTTGTTTCTCCGGGCATTTTTGCAATTTTTGCATTGGGCTTTTTCTGGAAAGGCACGACCTCGAATGCGGCACTTGCGGCGGCAATCGCGACGTTACCCATTTCGATTTATTTCGATGTGGCACACCCAGAAATGCCGTTTTTGATTTCGATGGGCTACACGTTCCTTGCTTTGGTGACGATTATGGTGGTCGTTAGTTTGGCAATGCCGAAAAAAGCATCTGTAAAAATCGCAGGTGAATCCGCAGAAAAAGTGATGGAAATTGACCCTGAAATGTTCAAAGTTTCTAACGGTTTCGCGGTTGGCGCGTTGTTGGTTTTGGGCATTGTGGCAGCTTTGTATGCTTTGTTCTGGTAATATTTTAATCGAAAATATTATTTTCCAATAAAACAAAAAAACGGTTTTATCGAATTTCGATAGAACCGTTTTTTTGTTTTATGTTTTTTATAAGTTTTATAAATTTTTATAAAAAAAAACTACCCCCCAGTATATTTTCCCAAAAAAGGCATTTTATACTGGGGGGTAGTCTTTTTTATTACTTTTTGATTGGAGACGCGGTTTTTAGCGCATTTTCGGGCGGCGATTTCCACCTTGAAAACCTCTAAAACCCTGTCTCATCATCGTCGTATTTGCCGAACTTTGTTGTTTCACGGCACTTTCAAATTCTTTTAATTGTTCTTTCAACATTGGTTCGGTCACTTTCAATTCTTTGGCTTGTCGAAGAAAAACTTCCGCGCCTTTGAAATTTCCTTTCACGGCTCTGATGTTGGCAAGCTGTAACAATGCCATTGCTTTTTCATTGTCGCTCGGCAAACCTACGCCTTGCGCGAGGTGTAATTCAGCTTCGGCAGCTTCGTAATCTTTGCGTTGCATGGCAAAAGTGCCGCGCAAAAAGTGGCGATAAGCGCGATTGGGCGTGTAGAGTAATTTTGGAAAAAAGGTCAATCCCAACCGTTCTTCGGCTTCGTCAATGCCGTGTGTTTGCATCATCGTTGCTGCCGACTGAATGGTTCCGAGCAACAAATAACTCGCCAACATCGCAATTCCAAGCAACAAAAACAAAAATCCGTACCAAAATCCGTAAGCCGCCCAAAGTGCAATGCCCCCCAGTATGCCGCCAATGATGAGGGCAAACTTGACATAAATGTTAACTGTGTATAACATATCCTTGTTTTTTAACTATTTTCTTTTTTAAAATATTGATTATTTCCTAAAAACGGCGCAAAGTTAGTCGTTCTTGCTTGTTTTTCCTTTGTCTTGTGTAAAAAACTTTTATTTTGATTGATATTTTTATTTTATTTCTATGAAAACAAAATTTTATTTTCTATCAATGACAATTTTCAAGGCATCGAAAATAGAATCTACTCTATAATCGCCTTCTGACAAAATATCTGGTTCCCGATTCCCCGATTTGAAAAGCGACAAATAGCGCGTCGAATCGGTTGGCGCGCCCGGCTGCATGGGTTTGAAACGAAAAAAAGGTTGCACTTCGGCATCGCGCAGCTCTGAAAATGGCAGCCGTCCGTAAGGCGTTTCGATGGCATCAGCAAAAATGCGAACAGGTTTTAGGCGAAAAATGGACACCACTTTCAGCGTTGCCATGCCTGCCGCCGTTAAACCCATAAATGAAAAAACCATCACGAGCATGTTGCGGCGAATCGAGTCCAAAGATTTGCGTCCACGCGCCCACACGACCGCCGCCGCACAACACAACGCAAACAAAGTAGGTAAAACAATATACAAATTTCCAAAAGATTGATTGATGGCAGGAAATTCATACAACGGATTTTGATTCATAATGCTATTATTTTTCTCAAAAAAGATTTTTACAAAAATTCATATAAAAAAAGACTACCCCCCAGTATATTCGCTATCAGTCAACGGTCTATCTCATTTTTTTTAAAAAAAGATTTT
Source organism: Bacteroidota bacterium (assembly GCA_046051005.1). Lineage (GTDB taxonomy): Bacteria > Bacteroidota > Bacteroidia > Chitinophagales > Saprospiraceae > JAAFJT01. The sequence continues at coordinate 3,467 of JBJOPA010000380.1, read as the reverse complement.
TTTGACCATTTTTAACCGCCAAATACTGGGGGGTAGCTTTTTTTGTCCGCCAAACGGCGACACTATTCAAACATCAAAATATGATTATTGTTTTACAACTTTAACAACTTTGACACCTTGTTCGGTTTTGACTTGCACAAAATAGATGCCCGCCGACCAATTTTCGGTGCTTACTGGCATCAAAGCATTGCCCGATGTGGTGTTGATGCGTTGTGTCATCACAACACGCCCAACTGCATCGGTGATGCTTACGTCAGCCGAAGTTACATTTTTAGTTTCCATCGCAATATTCAACATTTCGCCTACTGGATTTGGATAAACTTTAACAGCAACGCCACCGACTTCCAAATCTTTGACATCAATACGAATCAACGGATCCACGCACGTACCGCGTGAAGGTGCCATTGTCGAGATGTTGTCGCCTTGCGCACTGGTTACGCGAGCGGTGCTATTGAGGTTCACCATATCCATCAACATGATGTCGTCCACGCGCCAAAACGAGCTGGCGAAGTTGGTCGGTTGCGTAGAATCGGCAACAAAACGGAAACGGAATTTGATGTTTTGTCCTGCATAAGCAGACAAATCCACATACGAACCGCGATAAGCCGACGTACCCGAAAATGCACGCAAATTTGGAATCGCCAACACACCATAAGCAATTGGACCGCGATAAGGATTGCGGAAAATGCCTGCGCCCACGTCTGTCCAAGTTGTTCCATTATTCGTTGAAACTTCGACCATACCACCATCAAAACTGGTTTCTGTCGTATATTTATGATAGAAACGCAATACAGGCTGTGTGTTAGGAACGCGCATTGCGAACACAACTGGCATACGGGTATCGGTTTTGCCAGAAGTTGCGTCGCCCACAAGTAAGTGACTTGCACCTCGATAGGAATCTACCGCATTGTTGGCATCTACTGTCCAGAACCCCCCATTTGGTGTGAGGGTTGAAGATTCGGGAGCCCAGTTTCGGTCGCCCGCTTCCAAACCATCATAGAAAACAGCCGTCGAGCGATTCGCACCCACCAACAAGCGATAGCTAAAATTGAGGGTATCGAAAGTACGCATCGAAGCGATGTTAAACGTAACGGCATTGTTCGCAAAAGTGCCACCAATTGACGCTGAACCTGCTACGAAAGTAGCATTTGCAGGAATCGGGTCTGTGATGACCAAATTCGTCAACGTAGAATCTTTATAATTTCTCAAACGCAATGAAACGGTGATTTCTGTATTTGGGTTTGCCGTTTCAGGCATCGTTTTTTCAAATTTCAACGTTTTATCACAAAACGGAGCGCGTTCAAAACTTTGTTGATTGTCATAAGTCAATGCAGACGAACCTTGAACGGCACTGAAACCAAGTCCACGACGCGCAAATACGTCCCATATCAAACATTGATTTGCACCGTTAAATGCCGCACGGTCAGCCGCCAAAATCGCATCGCGACCGTCAACAAAACCTGGCGAACAAGGTTGCAATTTCATGCCGTCCATTACCAAACGAATTGCACGACCATTGCCACTGTTCACGTTGCGCCAGTTGATGTCAAAACCATAAGTGTCCACCATTTTCCAATACAAATCCCACAACATCGCTGTCCAAACTTCACCTAAATCGTGAACTTCTGGATTGGTGGTGATGTCGTCATAGCTATGTGGATTCAATGCCATATCCGTTGTGTATGGATAAATACGAATGCCATTGCCTGTCGTTGTATTTTCACGTTGTACATACGTACCAATAGGGCGGCGGGTCGTCGCACGGTCAGTTGCGCGGGTTGTGACGGCAAGTCCGATGAAATCCGACCAGCCTTCGCCCATTTGTTCCGCGTTACCCAAACAAGATGCGTTGTTAGGTCCACCAGTCAAACGATTTGAAACGCCATGCGTAAGCTCGTGCGCGATGATGCCGTTGTCGAAATCGCCGTCAAGTTGTGCAGGTCCGCCTGCGGCGGCGGTTGTGTAAAGCGAAACGGCAACACCACCTGCCAACTGTGCTTTGATGCGGTCACAATCTACTTTTTTCATCATGATGGCTGGAATCGTGATGGTTGCATCAGTTCCTCCCATTGAAATGGTTGTGTTGTCAATGTTACAAACGATACACGCGGTTGCGCCACGTTGTTGTACTTTTTTGACTTTATCCACAAACAAACAAACACCTCTATCAATCATAGCAATTTTGCCCGTCAAACTTTGCGTCACCGTACCACAAGCAAAAGTTGGGTTGGCACTGCCATCGTTCACCAATTCGAGCTGACCGTTGAGTGGCGTGTTGGTAATTTGTCCACCAAAACCGCCAATTTGAGAGTCATAATCTCCCACCAAACTTGTAGGCGAAGTGATGTGAACGAGTTTATCCGCACCACGTGCAGTCCAAGTGTACATTTGCATGCGCGGACCAGCACCGTCTGACGGAGTGGACATATTTGCGTTGTTTGTACCAGGAGGCGTTGCGCGAAGGGCATCTTGTGCTTCGGCTCTCACCCAGTCACCGCCCAAACCACCACGACCGTAGTTGTTGGATTGGAAATTGCCACTACGTTCATCAAAACCGTAACGATACAAAATGTCGTGCAACATGTTGTTCACGTAGAACAAATTGACTTGCGCAGTCATACGATTCGAGTCTGGTTCTACTGCTGCATTGAATGGAAAATCGAAATTGAGCAACGCACCACCGTTTGGTTCTGCCTGTGAAGGCGTGCTGGTGTTTGCCCAGTCAAGATACGCATGAACGTTGTTACCACGCGTAATCGTAAATTCTGCACCTGCTGCGCCGTTTGTATCGTGCCAACCATAAGGCGAACCCACTGAATCGGCAGGGTCAGTCACAAGCGTACGCGCACCGTGCGCGGGGCTTTCGAGCGGCAATGCAAAAACGTTATACGTACCGCCGCCCACTAAATTTGAGCTATTCGGAGCATTCAAATTGGTTGGATACTGGGGGGTAGTCATTTTTGCAGTTTCGCAATCTTCCGAACCGTCTGTTACACGTCCGAATGCGTTTTCGCCAAAACTACATTTTGTCGTCATGCTGCGACGCATGGCAACTTCGCCCGTCACCGCATCAATGCAATAATGCCAATAATCTTGGTCACCGTTCGGGGCAATTTCAACTTGCCACACGAGTTTGATATCCGTATTGTTGACATATTCGTAGCGTAAACGAACAGAAATGTCTTGCGTAGAAATATTTTCTTCGCGGAAAACAAAACTACGCGGCGCGTTTTCGCGCTGGAAAGTGATTTTTGTCGGCAATTGTTTTAAGTGCAAAATTGCACTTTCAATTGCTTTTGCAGGCGTGATGCTCGCTTGGGTAGCACTTACTTTGTGCGCCAAGTCGGTAACAAAACGGTTGCCAGCAATCAAAACACTGCCATCAGGCATGATGTTGACGTTAGCAATCGCGTTTTCCAACTCTATGCCCGCATGAGATTGAATAAAATAGACATGCGTTACGCCCG
>JBJOPA010000379.1:0-4409 GCA_046051005.1 Bacteroidota bacterium | reverse complement strand
CCGTCTTTGAACACCACCACCGTCGGAATCGAGCGAATGCCATATTTCACCGCCGTTTCGGGGTTGTTGTCCACATCAACTTTTGCGACCACTGCTTTACCGTCATATTCGCTCGAAAGTTGCTCAATTACAGGCGCAACGGCGCGACAAGGTCCACACCAAACTGCCCAAAAATCTACCAACGCCACTCCTTTTTGACCTACAATTTGGTCAAAGTTTTGGTCTGTCAATTCCATTGCCATTGTCAAATACAATATTTAAAAAATTATTAAAATAAAAAAATCTTATTTAGATTCAATATAGACTCTTTTAAACTCTAAAAGTTTCAAAAAGTTGTACAAATATCCACTTTTTTTTATCACAAAATTGTCCTCAACAATATTTTTTTAAGTTTTTAAATTTTTATTTTTTTAAAACAAGTAAAATCAATGGATTATACATTTTTTTTTAATCAATCAATGGCGCAATCACGGTGTTCATTTCTTTGGCATCGAAAGATTGTTGATAATAAGTCAACAGCGATTCAGATTTGTTGACCAACAAAATGAGCGGCAAATTGGGCGCAATTTCTTTTTTGACGCGGGTCAAAAAGTGTAAATCTGCACTTTCGAGCCGATAATTGTCGTCTGCCAAAGACGCTTCTCTGATGGCAAGATGCACTTCGTTGAGGTTGGCATCACCAATATTAATATAACAAATTTTTATCTGCGTGCTGTCCCAATTTTGAGCAACGGCAGCCAACGACTCGGCATTTTGACGGTTTTTCAAACTCCAAAAACAGAAAATATGCAATCGGTCGGCGGCGGTATTTATTTTTTGTAACAATTCATTTTCACTCACCAAAATGCTTGTTTTTCCGATGGCGGCGGCGAGTTTTGCCTTGTCAAGTTCCGAAAGTGATTCCGAATGTGATTGCGCGGTGCTAAACGGATTGGCGGCTTGGTCGGCTTCGGTTCGGCTCATTTTGTCGTTTCCACAAGCCGCAAAAACGAGCGAAAGCCCTAGAAAATAGGTAAAAAGTTTCATAAATCACCACTTTTTTATCTTAAATTTTAAATATAGGTTTCAGAACAAATATAAATATTCATAAACTGTTCTCAAATTTCAATCCAAAGAAACGGATAATGTTAGAAAAAAATGTTAACTAAATTTAAATTTTTTAGTTGCTTTGCACCCAAATTTAAAAAATATGAAAAAACCTATCATTGATGTCGTCATTCCAGCTTTCAACGAAGCGGAAAATATAGCGATTGTGTTGGGCGACATTCCCGCGTTTTGGGTGCGCGATGTCGTGGTTTGCGACAACAATTCGACTGACGAAACCGCCTCGTGTGCGCAAGCGGCGGGCGCGACGGTGGTCTTTGAACCGACGGCGGGCTACGGAATCGCTTGTTTGAAAGCACTCGATTTCATCAAAAACAAAGCCGAAAAACCTGATATTGTGGTATTTTTGGACGGCGATTATTCCGACGACCCACGCCAATTGGTGGATTTGATTGCGCCCATTTTAGGCAAAACGGTCAAAGAAATGGCGGATTTTGAAGCAAATTTTGCCAAAAATGCCGATTTATACTGGGGGGGGGGCAAAAATGCGCCCATCGAACTCGTCATCGGTTCGCGGGTGCGGGGCAACTTGGCGGCGGGCGCGTTGACGATTCCGCAACGCTTCGGCAACTGGCTGGCTACGACGCTCATTCGGCTGATTTTTGGGTTGCGATTTTCGGACTTGGGACCGTTTCGCGCCATCACTTTTGAGGCATTGGAGCGCATAAAAATGGAAGATAAAAACTTCGGTTGGACGGTCGAAATGCAAATTAAAGCTGCCAAATTCAAACTCCGAACCACAGAAATTGCCGTAGATTATCGCCGCCGACACGCGGGCGTTTCCAAAGTGAGCGGCTCGATAAAAGGCGCATTTAAAGCAGGTTACATTATTTTATACACCATTTTTAAGTATTCTTGAAATAATATTTCGCTCGAAAATATCAAAAATTTGGTTGACGCATTTTTGAAAGGCTTGAACCGCAATAAATTTTGTTTTTATCGTAATTTGAAAAATATTAGGTGACTTTTTAGAAAAAATAGGTCTCTATACTCGAAATTTTCTAACATTCTTTTCTACTCGTTTTGATGAATAAAAAATCAAAAAAGAAAGAAAAATTAACATAATCAAAAAAAAATGAACGAAGCGTTGCCTGTGCTATCTCCTTTTTGGCATTATTTCGGCATGACCTTACTTTTTTTGTATGGCATTGCAGTTTTTTGTATCTGTATTTACGGTCTCGGACAGCTTGATTTGCTGTGGATTTATTTGCGTCGCCGCAAAAAAGGGGCTTCGGAAGCGACCCCCCAGTATCCGTTGATTGATGTGGTGAAAAATCCGCCGATGGTGACGGTTCAATTGCCGATGTACAACGAATTGTACGTAGCAGAACGGCTGATTGATTGCGTGGTACAACTCGATTATCCAAAAGACAGGCTCGAAATTCAAGTATTAGACGATTCTACGGACGAAACGGTGGACATTGTTGCCAAAACGGTGGCAAAATATAAGGCGTTGGGTTTCGATATTTCGCACGTGCATCGCACCAATCGGCAGGGCTACAAAGCGGGCGCGCTGAAAGAAGGTTTGCATGAAACAAAAGGTGAATTTGTTGCCATTTTTGATGCCGATTTTTTGCCGCGTCGCGAGTTTTTGATGCGCACGATTCCGCATTTTGGCAATCCAGAAACAGGCGTTGTACAAACCCGTTGGGAACATTTGAACGAAAATTATTCGGTCATCACGCGCTTGCAGGCGTTGCAACTCAATGTACATTTTACGATTGAACAAGTGGGTCGCATGGAAGGCAATTTGTTGTTGCAATTCAACGGAACGGCGGGCGTTTGGCGTAGAAAAACGATTGACGACGCAGGCGGTTGGCAATCGGATACCTTGACAGAAGATTTGGATTTGAGTTATCGCGCTCAAATTAAAGGTTATAAAATTAAATATTTGGAAGATTTGGGTTCGCCCGCCGAGTTGCCTGCGGAAATGAATGGCTTGAAAGCACAACAATTTCGTTGGATGAAAGGCGGCGCGGAAAATGCACGCAAACTCCTCAATCGGGTGTTGGCGGCGAAGAATCTTACGTTTGCAGCGCGTTATCATGCGGCGCAATATTTGTTTGCTTCGGGCGTATTTTTTGCAGCATTGGCGGCGAGTGTTTTGAGTTTGCCGTTGGCTTTGTATGGCGATGCGATGGGTTCTAAAATTCCGAAATGGCTCGGTATTCCTGGCGCGGTGGCTTTGTTGGGCGTTATTTTGTTGATTTTTGTTGGCAATTTACAAAAAGTCGTGCGCCGCGAAGAATCTTTTGAAGCTGCGTTTTGGCGCGTTTTGTTGTCCACCATTTTATTTGTTCCGTTGGCATCGGGCATGGCGTTGCACAATTCGATTGCGGTTTGGGAAGGTTATTCAGGGAAAAAATCGGCTTTTGCACGGACTCCAAAATATGGTTTGACGGGCAAAGAAGGCAGTTTTTCGGGCGTAAAATATGTGGCGTATAGCAAAATTCCATTTTCGACGATTATGGAAGGTATTTTGGCAATGTATTTTATCATCGGTGCTTCACTCGAATTTTATTGGAAAGTGGAAGGTTATCCTTGGTTTCATTTGATGTTTGGTTTTGGTTATGCGACCATTTGTTTGATTTCGATTAAACATTTGGCGAATAAATAAAAAACCAATAAAGAATATTTATAAAATATTTTTAGAAAAAACATACCCCCCAGTATATTTGCCCTTTTTGAGGCGTTTATACTGGGGGGTATCTTTTTTTTCGGGGAAAATGTTATTTTTGCAGGCTCGTATGTGCGCGATGCATTGAAATCCAGTCCTTTAAAATAAGGTCATGTATAAAACAACTAAAAAAATAATCGGATATGTATATTGGTATTTTTATCTTATGTTTGTTTAATGTAACTGTGTACCTTGTATTTAAAGAAAACTTAATAACCAAAAAAGGTAATCAAGGTTTGATAATTGCTCTTGTATGGATGTTTTCTATTATGATAGAGATGATATTATTAGTTCACTTTTTAGATTATTTTTATTTGGAAGTAAAAGAAACTCATATTTGTTCTGCAAAGATTGTTGACATGAATTCATATGGCAGGAAAAATTCTATAACAATTTCTTATATCATAAATGGTGTTGCTTATAATAATAAAGAAGGTTACGATGCCGACAAGGTAAGAGAAATTATAAAAAAAACAGGAAGGATACCAAGCCATCTATGGATAAAATATGTAGTGCGCCCCATCGTCTAGACACTTGTTACTAAGAATTAAGTTGAATTTTGTTTCAACTCATTGATTTAAAAATACTTGTGCAGGGGTTTGATAGTTGAGTGACTGGTGCTTTCTTT
>JBJOPA010000378.1:0-6772 GCA_046051005.1 Bacteroidota bacterium | reverse complement strand
GATGTCAAATGGCGCAACTTACACGCCCATGATTCTCGGCGCATTGGGAAAAGCCGAAGCCTTGAACCCCGCAAACCCACGTGTAAACTTCATTCGCGGACAATTTTTGATGAATATGCCCGAAGCATACGGCGGTGGCGTGGCGCGTGCATCGGCAGACATCAAAGCCGCAGCCGCTAAATTTGAAGCCTTCAAACCTGCTTCGGCGGTGGCTCCAAATTGGGGAGTTGAACAAAATGCAGCCATTTTGAAGCAATTGGAAGCAAAAAAATAAAAATTTTGTTGAAAATGAATTAAAAAAAATGAGAATTGCGGACAACCTTCGGTTTTGCATCGTAACTTTGACAAAAAGTTTTAAAAAATGCGTTCCCGAATGTTGTCCGTTTTTTTTTATTCCAAAAAAAAACGGCTTTATACTGGGGGGGGTATCTCAAATGTTAGTTTTACAAAAAATGTCTTCAACAAAATTTAGAGGCACCGATTTTACGCTTCAAGTTATTTTAAAATATTTTATACTGGGGGGTCTTGGTTTGGCAATCGTCAATCTCGGATTTAACGGAACCGTTGCGGTCAGTGAATGGTTGAAAAGTATTTTGTTCAACGGCATGGCATTTACGATTTTTGGAATGGGTAATAATTTGCTTTCCAACTACATCGCCTGCCGTTTTTCTTGGACAAATGAACCTGCGAAAACATTCGCTATTTCGATGTTCACCACCGTAATTTTCACCTCCATTATGTGGGTATTTGTCGTTTGGTTGTGGACAAGTCTCTACGTCGGCTATCCGATTGGCATTACAAAATTGGGACGCAATTTGAGCGTTAGTTCCCTCACTTTTACCTTGTTGATTACCATCATGGTCTCCGCTTTGTTTCACGGACGCACTTTTTTGATGGGCTGGCGCGAAACACACTTGGAAGCCGAAAAACTGCGACGCGAACAAATGACCGCCCGTTTTGAAACCCTCAAAGCGCAAGTAAATCCGCATTTTTTGTTCAATTCGTTGAATGTGTTGACCACTTTGGTACACAAAGACGCGGATTTGGCAGAAGAATTTATCCAAAAACTGTCAAAAGTCTATCGCTTTACGCTCGAAACTCGCGAACGCGAAGTCATCAGTTTGGCAGAAGAATTGAAGCAATTGGATTCTTATATTTTTTTGATGAAAATGCGATTTGGAGAAGGTTTTACTTTTGAAAATAAATTGACAAAAGAAGAAATCGAAGCCCAACAAGTGCCGCCGTTGACGCTACAAATGTTGCTCGAAAATTCGTTGAAACACAATCAAGCCTCTAAAAATTCGGTGTTGAAAATCGTTTTGGAAAAAGAAGAAGATGTTTTAATATTGACCAATAATTTGCAACACAAAGAAAATGTGTTGGATTCGTCGGGCGTAGGTTTGTCAAATATTATTTCGCGTTATCAAATTTTGACAGGCAAAAAAGTGTCGGCACAAAGAACCGAAACCCATTTTGTTGTGAAATTGCCCATTATTTTTCGAGAAAAAAAATAAATTGAAAAATAAATCGAAAAAATAAATTCTAAAAAATTCGCATAAAAAAAAACGTTGACAATATTTTTGTCAACGTTTTTTTTTATATTCTTTTTTAAAATATCGCACTACTCTACCCTTCTGCCTTTTGCGCGAGAAGTGGAAATTTCGGTTTTGTTGATTTTACGCAAATCCACCATCAAGCGCGCAAATGCGGCGGCATCGCCTTGTACAAAAAATGTGCGGTCGTCGTAGCGAATTTCGCCATTTTTGCCTTCCCATCGCGTGGCAAGCAACACAAATTGACCGCCTTGCTTTGGATTTGGACCAAACATGAGATAACGTTTGTCCGATTTGTCGTCAAAACCGATGGCAAAATGATTGGGCTTCCCTTCTGGTTTAAACAACAAAACGCCCGGCGTTCCGCGCTTAATCACGACTTCTTCGATGCGTTTTCCGCGTTCGATACGCAATCGTCCGCCCGATTCCACGCCCGCCGAACCTTCCGTGATTTGGCGACCCAAGACCACATCTTCGGACAAATAGAATTGAACACGCTTCAAATCATTTTCCGAAATTTTGGCTTCGTCCATAATTTTTTGCGAAAACGGAACCAATTCAGGCGCGCAAGCGGTAAAAAAAAGTAAAAAAGCCATTCTGAAAACTGTCACAGCTTTTGAAAGCCCCCCCCCCAGTATAACGGCGGTTTTTGAAGCGAAAATTGTCATTTTTTTCATTTTTCTTTATTTTTTATAAATTTTTTGTAATTTTTTTTTCGATAAATAACATGGATTCAAAAAAAGAAATAGATTTGCCCAAAATTTGGTATTTTATTGATTATTAGTTTTTTATATAAAAAACATTTATTCAAAAAATAAAAAATCTTGATGCAAAGTTAGGGCGTTTTTGTTAGCTTTAAAAGCCTTTGCGGGCTTTTAACTTAACTTTAACCATATATGAATAAAAGTTTTAAGGAAAGTTTAAAACCCAGCGTTTTTCTCGTTTTAGCTTGTCACGATAATCCGCGTTTTTTGGCGTATTGCGCACAATATTTGCATTTCATTTAGTCAATCTTATCATTTTCTAATCCAAAGCTGATTTTTTTTATTTTCTATTGAGATTCTATAAAGTTTTAAAATTAGCTTCCAAAATCAAACCGTTTTTTATGAAGAAAATTTCGCAACAACTTAAAGCAACGTATCAGATGTTGGGCATGGCAGTTTTGACCGTTTTTTCCATTAATTCTGTAAAAGCGGACTGCATTTACGAAGATAATTTGAAAGGAAAAGAACATGAAGTCGGCGTAATGCTAACTTGGGCAACCCTTTCGGAATCCAACAATTCGATGTTCGTCGTTGAACGTTTGGAGGAAAACGGACGCGATTTTTCGCAAATCGGAACCGTAAAAGGAAATCTTAATTCAAAAACCAAAAAAACGTATATGTTTCTTGACCCCGCTTCGTCGCGGGCGAATAAAGTAACGTATCGCTTGAAACAAGTGGATTCTGATGGCGGTTCTACGCTTTCCGACCCATTTACACTCGTGCGCAAGGTTCAAAATTTGATTGCCGTCATGCAAATGTCGTCGGAGTCAACTTCAAAAATGTTTAACTTCACCGTTGATGCCGTTTTTACGGGTGACATTACATTGGTGGTCAGAAATGGCGCAGACCTAATCGTCGAACAACGCCAAGCCTGCGTAAAAGAAGGCATCAACAATTTTAGCGTTGATTTGACCGACAAACCCGTTGGCACTTACAAAATTTCTATCCGTCGCGGAACAGAAGAAGAACGCATGGTCGTTCGCAAAACTTTGAGCGAAGAAGAACGCCGCACCAACATGGCAAGCAGCCAAAATCCAACAGGAAAAAATTAATATTGAGTTTAAAAAATAATATCTATAAAAAACGCCTTCTCGAATCTCGAAAAGGCGTTTTTTTTTATTCACTTTTACTTTTTTAAATTTTATTTATCCCAAAAAGCTTTTCGCGCCAGCGAACCCGTGAGCGCACCAAATCCGCCGACAATGCCGCCCAGAAAACCTGTCGCCCAAATCAATTGGGTTCCAGAAACCACGCCGCCCAACAAAGCCGCCATTCTACCCGCCAAAATGCCGCCGTTTGCGTTGCTTAAATAGCCCGCATAGCCAGACCAAAGCATCGTGACCGCCAATAAACCAATGGAATAGGAACGCATCGGCGATTCGTTGAAATAAAAACCAACCAACGCCGCCACCACGACAATTGACCACCAAGTGAAAAAATAACTCGTCAACGCGCCCAACACCACGATGGCTACCGCAGGAACGCCCATTGATTTGAGTTGCGCCAACAAGCCAGACGCTTTGGCTTTGGTTTGTTCTACCGTTTGCCCTACCGCTTCCATCGGATTCAAATCAGGCAAATTATCTTTGATATTTTCTAACATTTCTTTATCTTTTTTAAAATTTTTAAAAAAATATTTCAAAAATAACCGTAAAAAAGGCGTTTATACTGGGGGGGTGCTTTTTTTACGGTTATTTTTGAAAAATCAAATTTTATTTTGAGAATTTTTGACTACTTACAATTCCTTTGACTTGTTCATCGGCTTTGCGGAGAAAAATGGCTTGAAAATAATCGCCTTTTGCCCACGTATCTACAAAACTGTCATAATATTTGCTGCCGATGTTGCCCGACTGTCCGCCCGGATATGCAACCCAAGCCGTCGGCGAATCGCCCAATTCAACGACCATTCTCCACGAAGGACCGTGACTTTTTTTATTGCAATTGAGCGCAGTTCGGTGTCCACCATTTTCAATATTTTGACGACCAAAACCTTTCAAAGCGGGCATGATATGCGGAATTTCGGTGGCTTTGTAATCTTTCCAAGTAAAAGAAGCGGCTTTTCCTTTTGCCAACGCCAACGTTCTTTCTTTTACGTATTCGACCATCATTTTGTGGAATGCGTCGGTGACTACGTTTTTAGCGGTTTCAACGGCGGGCGTTGCTTTTACGTCAAAATATTTTGCATCAATTTTTCCGCGCAACAAATTAATCGTTGCCAATTGCGACGGTTTCAAAAAATCTTTTGGATTGGGCAGCGTCAATATTTCGTCCCAAATATTTTCATACATTTTATCGTACCACATGTCGAACAAAATGGGAGCCGTTTTGTCGGCATCGAAATAATGGTTCCATGTTTTCAATTCTTCCAAAGCCACTTTATCGGCGGCAGAAAGACTGGTAGAATCCAAATTTTTAATCATTTCAGGCAATGCTTCTTCTGCAAAAAGGCTGAAATTATTGTTTTGCAATGCTTTCATGTCGTCTGGCGTGATGCTGTCCATTTTCGACAAAAAGCGATTGACGGTTCGTCCGCGAAACTGTTCAAAGTTTTCGCTGTGATAATAATACGGAAAAGTCGGGTCGGTCGAATGTTGATTGGCAGACGAAACGAATCCTCGCGCAGGATTGTGCGACATCGGCACGCGGTCGGCAGGAATGTAGCCCGACCAAGTATTTTCAGATTTTGAACCGTCGGTTACGAAACGACCTTGCCCTTTTTTGCGCATCGGCAAATGTCCAGAAATGCGAACGGCAATGTCGCCGCCTTTTGAAATGAAAGCAAAATTTTGAGCGGGATTGCTGAAAAGACTGGTTGCCGCCACGTATTCATCAAAGTTTTTGGCTTTGTTGAGTTTGTGAAACGCCGTCATGTCGGTTCCAAACGGGTCGGTGTGCGCAATCCAGCGATATGCCAATCCTTTTTTAATCGTCGAATCTTCATAGACAATCGGACCCCAATGTGTCATGCGAATGGTATCTAAAATGGTATCTTTCTTTCCTTTTACGTTATATTTTTCGATACGGTATTGTACTTTCTCCGTTTTGCCGTCTAATACATAACTTTCTTTTTTATTGTCCACCCAATTTACAGAATACCAATCGGTTACGTCATGTCCAACGTTTGTGGGCGACCAAGCAATATTTTCATTGAAACCAATCACGACAAACGGAACGCCTGGAATAGATGCGCCATAAACGTTCATTTCGTTTGAAATCAATTGATTTTCGTACCAAATCGAAGGCAATCGCAAAGACAAATGCGGGTAGCCTGCCAAAATTGGTTTTTTGTTTAAAGTTTTAGAAGCTGCGACAGCCCAGTTGTTAGAGCCATTTCCTGGGTCGGGTTTTTCAAAAACATCGTCACCGCGCTGAAAACCTGCGATAGATTCGTCGGCTCCGTTTTGAATGGCGGTTGTGGTGGCGGCAGTGCTTGGATTGTCCGTTTTTGAGCCATCGAAACCCCAATTTGTTCCCGTCGGCACGATGGGTGACTGTTCGGGAAAATATTGCGGATAAATTTTATCAAAATCAAAATCGCCGACTAATTTTTTGACATTTGTGATTTCCAAATCATTTTCGCCGCTACAAAGGTCGAGTGCCATGTATTTCATAATCAACGCCACTTTCATGGGCGACCATTCTTCGGGCGTAAATCCTAAAATTTTATATTCGGCAGGATAATCCTTTGGTTTCAATGCTTTGATGTAGGCATTTGCGCCCGCGACGTATCTTTCTAATAATTTATACGTTTCGGGATTTTTTTTCATCGTGGCGAGCGTATTTTCTGCGCCTGTTACGAGTCCGCGACGGCGCATGACGCGGTCGGAACGTAGGATATTGACGGTGGGCGTAGATTCGCCCAAAATTTCGGATAATCTACCGCTTACGGCGCGGGTGATAAATTCCATTTGGAACAATCGTTCGCGGGCGTGCAAATAGCCTTGAACGGCGAGTGCATCGCCTGTGGTTTCGGCAAAAATATGAGGAACCATGCGTTCGTCGAATTTGACTTCGACTTTGCCGTCTAATTGTGGCATTTGCACATCGCTGGGCGCGAGGGCGAAAGCACTGACAGCATTTTGCCAAACGCCGCTAAATGGGTTCAACACCCGACCCAATGCAGGCACGGGCGCGCCTTTGACGTTGTGCGCGTTGTCGAGCAACCAAACGCCTCCAACTGCGACTATCAATGCGAGTAAAAACTTTACGATTTTCATCAAATTTTATTTTTAGAAGCTTTTTAACTGATTCTATTTGAAAAATGTGGTTGTAAAAATTAAAATGTGCCGTAAAAGTACAAATTTTTCTCAATTATCATTTTTTTGAACTACATTTTTAATTCTGAAACAAAAAAAATGCAGCAAAAAAAATTGCTGTCCCCAAAAAGACAATATTTTATTTTTATTTTTGAGAAAAAACAAATTGTCAAGAATTTTTGATAAAAAATCGGAAAAG
>JBJOPA010000377.1:0-12067 GCA_046051005.1 Bacteroidota bacterium | reverse complement strand
ACTTCTAAACTACCCCAAACGGCAGGAATGCCTGTGATGACGATGAGTTGAATTAACATAATCAACAAAACGCCACCCAAACCATATAAAAACATACCCAAAAGTGTGGGTTGTTCCTTTTTCTTGAAATAATAAAACAATGCCAACGCAGGGAAAGTCAACAAGCTCAACAAGTGAACGCCGATAGACAAACCTGCGGCGTAAACGGACAACAACATCCAACGGTCGGCTTGCGGCGTGTCGGGTTGGTTATACCATTTTATCATTGCCCAAAACGTAAACGCCGTGAAGAAAGTGGACATCGCATAGACCTCGCCTTCTACTGCCGAAAACCAGATAGACGTACAAAACGCCGTCGTCAAACCTGCTACTGCGCCCGCGCCTGCCAACGCAATAAATTCTGATTTTGAAGGTTCGTTGGTGCGACCAACGAGTGCAATTTTGCCTAAAATGATGGTAATCCAACAAACAAACATGGCTGCCAAAGCGGAATAAACGCCCGAACTGAAATTCAACATGTGCGTTTTGAATGCGGGGTCGGAAGAAATCAAGCTGCCTACCCACATAAACAAACGCCCAATCAACAAAAACAAGGGCGCGCCTGGCGGGTGCGGCACTTGCAATTTATCGGCGCAACTGGCGAACTCGCCGCAGTCCCACAAACTGCCCGTCGGTTCGGCTGAAAAATAATAGACGACCGCAGCAAACAAAAATACTGCCCAGCCCACAAGGTTGTTTAATCTGTTATACGAATTCATTTACGTTCTTTTTTACTATCGTTATCTTTTTGATTCTGTAAATAGATTTAATTATGCTCTTTTTTTGCTAAAAAATGGGTTCAAAAAGTTCATTTTTTTAAAACAAAGTCGCAAAGCTACAATTTTTGAATGGTTTGTGCTACAATTCTGTTTTTTTTTTTATTTTTTTGGTGATTGACTTTTTGAAAAAATATTTTTGTTTTCAAAATACGACGTTTTCCATTTGTTCGTTGATATTTTCAAAACGTTTTCGCCTTCAAATCAACAAAAAATTCGCTAAAATTCGTTCAGATACTGGGGGGGGGCGTTTTTATATAAATTTTTTTAAATTTATATGAAATTTATTTTTCATTAAAAAAAACATGAAATAATTTGGCAGTTTAAATAGGCTTCCCATATTTTTGTAGAATATATGTTTTGTTGCGTACATTAGCGAGTTCAGCGGCATCAAAAAAAGGCAACTGTTTTTCGATTAATCAAAAGTAAATATCTAAAAAAGCGAATTTACATCAAAATAATTCCTCACAAACCCACAATAATACGCTCAAAAAGTCGTATTTTTGCTACTTAATTTTTAAAAAAATAAAATTTATGATAATAGCAAATCCAATATATGATGTAGTTTTCAAATATCTTTTAGAGGATATAGAAATAGCTCGTGAACTTCTCTCCATGATTATGGGAGAAGAAATCATCAGTATTGAGATTAAACCACAAGAAACCGCTACTGAAACCACTGGTAGTAATGTGAATATATTAAGATTTGACTTCAAAGCTGTTATCAAGACCAATACAGGAGAAATCAGAAAGGTGTTGATTGAATTACAAAAAGCGAAACAAGTTTTAGACGTGATGCGATTTAGACGCTATTTGGCTGATAATTACAGAAAAGAAGATGAAGTTTTGGCAGACAATGGTGCTTTAGAAAAACGACCTTTACCAATTGTAACTATTTATTTTTTGGGATTCCCGTTAGACAATATTCAACGAGGTGTTGTAAAAATAAATAGAGATTATAGAGACGTTATTACCCAAGAATTGATAGAGGTCAAAGAAGATTTTATTGAATTATTAACACATGACTCATATCTGATTCAAGTAAGATTGTTGGCGGGCAAATCAAGGACTAAATTAGAACGGGTTTTGCAAGTGTTTAGCCCTGAATATCAGACCAAAGATAAACATCAAATGGATTTTAGAGGAGATGTGAACGAGCCGTTAGTCAAAAAAATGGTGGATAGATTGGGTAGAGCCATTGCAAGTGATGAGATTCGTGAGAAAATGGACGTAGAAGATGAAATTGACCGAATGTTCGAGCGAGAACTTGGTAAAAAAGATAAAATTATTGCCGAAAAAGAATTAGAAATTATTGCGGAAAAGCAAAAAAATGAAGATTTAATGAAGGAAATAGAAGAATTAAGAAAACAGATGAAAAAATAAAATCAACAAAAATCCCTGTTGCACACGCGATGCAGCAGGGATTTTTGTTGATGATTTAAAGAAAAATTAATGCGTAACGACAAAACGACGTAAGATGGTTTTGTAGTTTTTGGCTTCAATTTTCAACAAATAAGTTCCGTCTAACCAATCTTTTGTATCCAACAAAACAGGTGCGCTCGATGCCGATTCAATGGCATTTTTAGTTATCAAACGACCTAAATTATCATAAACACTCAACACAACGGATTGATTTTCGTATTTTTTCAACGCCACAAACACATTGTCGCTGGCTGGATTTGGAAACACTTCCGCATTTGACAACGCTGTAAACGTCAAGGTCTTCGGTGTGGACAAAATTTCGCCCCCCCCCAGTATAATTGCCTTAATTCGATAGGTAATCACCTTTTTTTCGACATTATCAGGCAACGACTGAGTTTCCATGTAGGAATAATCGTGCATCGAATCGTCTAAATACTTGGCAGCAACGGCATTTTGAGTTTCAAATACACCATTTTCATTGAGCGTTTGAATTTCGTAATGCGTCGTGCGCGTAGGTTCGATGCTGACCCAACTCAATTGGGCTTTGTCTTGGTCTAAGACATTGGCAGCCAAGACTACCCTATTTGTCACCAACGCCGAAGTTGCCGTCGAACGATTCAAGGTCACCGTCGCTACATTGTTCGCCGCATTGACATCGGTTGGCGTGGAAGCCAACAATCGCGTTGTAACAGTAATATTTCCAGACGGATTCAAGACATACAAAGGAACTGCCAATGTCGCTGAACTATTGGCAGCGAGCGTCGGAATCGTCCATTCAAAACATTGACGACCGCCTGCACACCATTCGTTCCAAGTGCCAAGCGAAGCCACCGCATTACCACCATTCACGGTGTTGGCAGGGAACGGAACCTCAATTCTTACATTCGTCATTGGCGTAGCCGAAGTATTTCGCGCCGTCACCGTAATCACATTGGTCGCATAAGGGCGATAAGTCGTCGGATTTGGAACGATAGAAAGTCCCAAATCTGCCCCCCCCCCAGTATTTTCCAACTGAACGCGAATCGTATAGTTGCAATTGGCAGTATTTCCATTGGCATCTCGCGCCGTCACCGAAACTGCCAACGAATTACCTGCATTAATGGTATAACTATCAACATTCAAGCCACCCCAAACGGCAACATAAGGGAAACAATTGTCCGTCGCCGTCGAAATGCTACCAACAAACGAATAACGCGGCGCAGCAGCAGTAACCAAGACAGTCGTGTCGCGTGGACAGTTGTTGAACGTCGGTGGCGTTTGGTCATTCGTACAGAAATTGCAATTGTCGGCAGGTGTTCCGCCGCTAATCGCAAATCCATTCAATACATCAGCATAAACGGCAATCGAACCTAAATTTGCATTTGGATTCACGATGACAACGGCATTACCCGCCGTAATTTGCGCAGGCGCAGCAATTGCCCCACGACCACCCGAAAATACGGAACCCGTAATGCCTGTAAAATAATAACGTGTACCCGTTCCGCCTGTGCAACCCAAATTGGCGGGAAATCCTGCTGGCGGCGTGGTCGAACCATTGCGCAAATAGAGCGCATAACGCGAAGTTCCGCCAAAATTAGAATTTTCGCCTGCTACATCGAAGCCCGCCGTCGGGTTGGTTCCTCGCGCATAAATGTCAAAAGTGGGATTGGTTCCACTCTGAACGAAAAAGCTGTCGCAAACCGTCGAAACCAATGGTCCAATGACCGTACCTTGCCGAGAAGTCAACACACGGGCAGCATATTTCTTCGGACAACTGCCCCCCCCAGTATTTCCGCTCGTAAAGCAGACATCATCAAGGTAAATACAACCCGAACCGTTTGATTTTGTCACGTAAACCTGTACATAAGCCGCGCCCGCAGGAGCGGTTATGGAATAGGCGGTGTTGAATAATTGTGTATAAGCACTTTGATTTTGATTGATGCCAATTGCCGCAACATCTAAAATAGGCGTAAAACTGCTGTTCATAAACTTGATGCCCACCAAACCATTTGTATTGGCATCAACACGAACCGACATTTGGTTGAGTTGATAAACACGCCCACCAACGGCGGTCAATTGCTGATAAATCACGTCTCCCGAATTACAAATTCTGGCGGCGCGCGTGCCTGTGTTGGCGGTTGTGGTCGAAACGCCGTTGCCTTCCCAGTTCGTCAAACCACTTTCAAAGCCAGCGTTTTGTAACAAATTATTGGTGCAAGTGGTGGGCGGCGCAACATTCGTCACGGCAAAAGGAGTTGCCAACACAAATAAGTTATTATTTTCATTCGATTCCACGATTTGATTATCGGCATCAACTTTCAGAATCAAATAATAATTGCCTGCGGCTAAATTGCTTGGAATATTTGTGGCGGCGGTGGCATTGTTTAAGGTTTGACCTGGTGCAAAATTACCCGTGCTGATACCGCCATCTTGAATATCGTCAGCACTCAACACATTATCTCTTGAAATATAGGTTTTTACACTAAAATTTTGCGCCGTTGCCGTTCCGATATTAGAAATATTGAACCGATAATTGACCGCCGAACCCGCCGATACTGGGGGGGTAGTCGTCAACGTCAAATTGGAGAGTATCAAGTCAGGCAAAGCACCCACCGACGGCGACGGCGTAAAGCCCGTAATCACGACATTATCGCTTTCATTACTTTCGCTGACGGCATTGTCGGGGTCAACGACGGCAACGAAATAATAACGTCTGCCCACCACAAAGGTATCGGGAATGCCCGCGCTTCCGCCATATTGTTGGTTTACCCCTGCGGATAAACTTCCAACCGCAAAATCGTGGAGCAACTGCCCCGTTCCATTGTTCGCAGAGTCTCTCGAAATATAGACCTTCGCTCGCGTAGCCGCCGAAGTAGCCGTGCCGCTATTGATAACCCGCGCTTCAAAGAAGGTAAGGCTTCTATCAATGGTGTAACCGCCGTTGCTGTAAGTCATCGTCAAATTGGGTTGAGCCGCCACCCCCCCAGTAATATTGACGGTGTAGTCTTCCACTTCACCGCGTTGAAAAGTAGCGCAAGGGTCGGGCGGAGATGCACCATTTTCGCGTATGGCTACGCGCATACGAGTGCGACCTACACTGGCAGAGGCTGGAACAGCTAACAAAACCGAATTGGTCGAATTGCCCGTCGTCATCAACGCCAATGGCTGACTGAACACCAACTCGCCTGCTTCAAATGTACCATTCTGATTCCAATCTATCCATGCTTGCCAACCAAAATTTCGGTTGCGCGGGTCGCCTTCCCAACTAAACGAAGGCGTAAGGATAAACAAAAACGTATTCCCTTGAATTAGCGGAACAACTTGATTCGTAAAATCGCCATAGCCTTCTTTTTGCGAAGCATTTTGAAAAACAGTAGCTGCACCGCCATTGGTTGATTGGATTTGCACGTTGCTTATCCATTGTTCCCAAGGCGCGGTTCCGCGTGAAGCGCAATAAAAACGGTTCAAACCGACTTTCCACAACTCGTTGCCACGTGGACTGGCATTTTGAAAGACCGATTCCGAAGCATTCACCACCAAATCGGTTCCAATCAAGGCAAAATTGGTTCTATCAAAGCCCTCTATCGTCGAAACAAGTCCACCCGAAATATCAAAAATATTGGAAGGACTTGTGCGCGAACTCGGTACGCCTGCAAAAATATAGGGTGTTCCATTTACATTCGCAATCACGGGGTCAACATTGAAACCACCTTGCAATACACCAACCACTTCAAACAGGGGGCTGTTGTTGGAGATTTTCCAAAATCTAAACGATTGGAGCGCATCAAAAAAATAAACTTGATTATTGATGACAATTGGGCGACCCATACTTTGCGGCAAATTAGGTGTTGCCGTAGAATTTGATTGCGTAATTTGCACCGTTCCTGCCACCCTTCCGTCGGTGCGGAAAATTTGGTTGGCAATCGTCGCAAAATACAGCTGATTGCCGTTTACGATTGCATTGACGATAGAATCTGTTCCCGTGCGCAAAGTCACCACATTGCCGTTGATGTCCATGCCGTACAAATTTCGGGGCGTTCCCGTTGCGCCAGTTGTTCCGTTCGGATAGGCACTAAAAATCAGCTGACCATTGATAACGCCATGCGGTTTGATTTGGTTTGCGCCGCCGTTTGTCCAAATAGATTGGTCAACTGCGGTAGGCGTTACCCGATAAATCGTCTCCGAAGACGTTCCTGTCACGAGCCGAGATTCTGATTTGAAAAAATCGGTTGTGTTGGAACGAAAAAATTGACTTTGTGAAGTCACATCTCGAGATTGGAAAAAGCTATCGCCTAACTTGCGTGCATTGTCCACTTGTCCATTGGTGACATAAACGCTCGTGATTCGGTCGCGTGGGGACGTATAACTGATGTTGAGGCGCAATTGGCTGCCGTCAACCTCCAAATTAGAACCGTTCATACCCGAAATCGAGCTGTTGAGGGTGTCCAAAGGGATTTCATTGCCTGCCGTTCCGTTGCTCCGAAACAAGGCGATTTGAATGGACGAAGTGTTCGGAACAGCAATGCCCCGCAAATAATAGAGGTTGCCGTTAAACGCCACAACATTGCTCAAACCTGACGTTGTGGAAAGACGGACGGTTCCCGCTTCGGTTCCATCGGTTCTGAAGAGGTGGTTGCCCCCGCCTTCGCTCGCCACAAAATAGGTCGTGCCATTGAGTTGCACAAAGCTACTCGGTGCGCTACTGGCGGGTCCGACGGCGATGTCTTTCACGAGGCTTGCCGTGTTTTGCGACCACGCCACTTGACACAACAACACCAATAGAAAAGTGTAAATACGTTGCATAATGCTTGTTTTTTTTTAGAAATGGAAATTAAAATAAAGTGTAAAAGCGAAAGTACTATTTTGAATGTAGCACTTTTATAACTCGCCAAAGTTAAGATGTTTCAAGAAATATCGCCCGTATTTCAAAGTTTTTTTCGACGAAAATGCCCCCCCCCAGTATATTTGCCCTAAAAATACCTTTTTAAGGGTATGAAAAAATGGAAATAAGTTCAAACGTAATTTCAAAAAAATATAACACAAAAAATTATTTATAAAAAACAACAAAAAAAAGGTTTTTTTTTGAAAAGAGTGCTTATCTTTGTTTTATATTTTTTTTTGAGCGTTAAAATCCATGTTTATGAAACGGATAATTTCTACGATAATCATCACGGCAACCTCTTTTCTGTTGGGGTTTGCTTTTCACACCATCATTATAAAAAAAAATAAAACAATGAAAAAAGTAACAGGCATAGGCGGCATCTTTTTCAAATGTAAAGACCCAAAAGCAGTGAATGAATGGTATAAAACACATCTCGGATTCGATACAACGCCCTACGGAACGGGTTTTGATTGGACAGAAACCGAAGACAGCAACAAAAAAGGACGTACACAATGGAACCCTTTTCCAGAAAATACCAAATATTTCAACCCGTCTGAAAAAGAATTTATGATAAACTATCGCGTTGCCGACATAGAGGCGTTGGTCGAAGCACTAAAATCGGAAAACGTAACCATTTTAGACACCATCGAAACCTATGATTACGGAAAATTTGTCCACATCCTCGACCTCGAAGGCAACAAAATCCAATTGTGGGAACCCGTCTATAAACCCTAAAAAGGCGTTTTATACTGGGGGGGGGCTATTTTTAAGAAAAAAATGAAAAAAAAATGAAAAAAATATTGGTACTTTGTACGGGCAATAGTTGTCGCAGTCAAATTGCGCACGGCTATTTTGAACATTTTACGGACGGACGTAAAGTGAAAGTTTATTCCGCAGGCGTGGAAACACATGGCGTAAATCCAAAAGCCATTGCAACGATGAAAGCAGATAGCATTGACATTTCGGATTATACGTCTAATCATATCAATGAATATTTGGATATTGATTTTGATGTTGTGTTGACCGTTTGCGACCACGCGCAAGAACGATGCCCCTATTTTCCAGCAAATGCGCAACGATTTCACTTCAATTTTCCCGACCCCGCCAAAGCAACGGGAACGGAAACCGAAATCACCCAAGCATTTGCCGACGTGCGCGAACAAATCAAAACATATGTAAAAGATTTTGTGGAAACGCATCAAGAAAGTTAAAGAAATCATAAAATGCCGTTTTGCACGCTTCGCAAAGCGGCATTTTGCGTGGTTGCCGAAAACGTGGTGCAACCTTGTTTTTAGGCAATTGTTATTCAGTTATCAATTTGCAAATTGGCGTGTTAAAAAAAATTATAAAACAGTATTAAAAAAACAAAAAATATGATAAGATGCTTTGCCTTACTAATTGCCCTGTCTGTTGTGACAGAAAAAGGATTTTCTCAAACAGAAACCAGAGAAATTCCGACAGAAAAAAGCCGAAACAATAGCATTGGGATAGAACTTGCTACCAATCAAGGCATTTTTAAAGACCAAGTTTTTTCTTTGTTGAATTATTCACAAAGTGGAAAAATCATCGGTTTAAATTATTTGCGCTACAAACCAACTGGAAAAAACCGAATCGAAGCCAATTTTAACTTCGGCAGCAGTAAATTAACAACCCGTAATTCAGATTATTTCACCAGCAACAGCATTTTAGGGAATCTTCGGTTCTCGTATTTACAACATTTACGATTCTTCCCTCCTTCGGGGGGATTGAGGGGGGATTCCGAAAAATTGCGCGTTTATGTGGGCGGCGAATACCAAACGCAAGTGCAATATTTTGATTGGAAAGATTTGTCCACATTCAGTTATTTGGCAACGCATGGAATCGCCGTCAAAGCATTGGCAACCTACCAGCTGAACGAAAAAGCGCGGGTCGAAACGGCTGTAACAATTCCTTTGTTTCAAAGTTTGGTTAGACCGCCTTACAATGGAATTGACGAATTTGTGATTGCGAATAGCGATAATTATCCAAAAATAATGCTGACAGGCGACCTTTCCACCGTCAATAAATATGCCGCTTTGGATTGGCAAAACAAGTTTTATTATCAATTTTCTAAACGTTTTGATGCCGTTGTGAGCTATAATCTTCGCTATCAAAAAGTGTTTGATGAACAAAAATTTATTCAACTCAACCATCAACTTAGTCTCGGTTTAAACTTTAAATTTTAATCTTATAATTTTAATAATATGAAAAAAATAATCGTCATCATAACCATGTTGTCTTTTTTCACAGCATGCAAAAAAACTATACTCGGAGCAGAAACGGAAAACAATCCAGTTGCCATTTTTGATGCCATTTGGAATGATTTAGACCGTCATTATGCCTTGTTTACCGTCAGAAACACCAATTGGGACAGCCTCTACAAGGTGTATAGACCCCAAGTGAACGACAACACCACCGATGCACAACTTTGGAAAATATGTTCTAATTTGATAGAACATCTGGACGACAGCCACACCGTTTTGTTCAAGCAAAATGACAGCGCGGGCTATGTGTCTGGGCATACGTTGAATATTTTGTCGGGATTGGGATTCAGCAAAAGCCTCATCACGACAAAATATTTGGAAAGCAGAACCGAAATGACGACCGAAAAAGCACTTTCGTATGGCAAATTAAAAAATAAAGATATTGGTTATATTTATTTGGGTGCGGAAGATGGGTCAAATCCTGCTATCATTGACGAAGTGGTTGCTAATTTGAAAAATCACAAAGCCATTGTTCTTGACGTAAGACAAAACAAAGGCGGCGATGATTTGTATGCCAAAAGAATTGCAGCGGCTTTTGCAGATAGCGAAAAAATGATTTATACCGTTCAAACCAGAAACGGCATAAAACACAACGATTTTGATGCAAAAACCGAATATTTTACTAAAAAAGCAACCGCAGGGCAGTTTTTGAAACCCGTCATTGTGTTGACCGATAGACGGACAATTAGTTCGGGCGAAGTATTTTTGTTACACATGAAATCTTTCAGCCAAGTGACGCAAATGGGCGACACGACGGCAGGCGATTTTTCTAATATCGGCAACCGAAAATTTTTGCCCAATGGCTGGTCTTTTCAATATTCTGCACAAATGTTTTTGTTGCCCAATGGTAAAAGCTTAGACGGCATTGGACATATTCCGTCGGTGTTGATAAAAAATACGGAAGCCGACATTGCCGCCAACAACGACAAAGTTTTAGAAAAAGCCATTGATTATTTGCGCGTAACCTACGGAATCCAGTAAAATTTCATCAAAAAAGAGGCTTATACTGGGGGGGGATATTTTACGACTTCACAAACCGTCTTATCAGATTTTTATTGTTCTCAAAAAGCAATAAAAAAACTGACAAGCGATTGCGAGGCGGTAAAATATCCCCCCCAGTATCCGCAAGGGTTTTTGAGAATATTTGTCGGTAATTGTGAAAAATAATTTAATTTTGCGGTCTAAATTTTTACCAATTTTTTATCATATCAATTTTTAATAGATGAAACTTTTTGATGTTTATCCGCTCTACGATATTGAACCCGTTCGTGGTCAAGGAGCGATGGTTTGGGACAAAACGGGTCAATCTTACTTGGATTTTTATGGTGGTCACGCGGTCATTTCGATTGGTCACGCGCATCCGCACTATGTTTCGATGATTAGCGAACAGGTTGCGAAATTGGGTTTTTATTCCAATTCCATCATCAATTCCTTGCAAAATGAGCTTGCCGACAAGTTAGAATCGGCAACGGGCTTGTCAAATTATCAACTATTTTTAATCAATTCGGGAGCCGAAGCCAACGAAAATGCTTTAAAATTGGCTTCTTTTCACAATGGGCGCAGCAAAATCGTAGCTTTTCAAAAGGCATTTCACGGTCGAACGTCTGCGGCGGTGAATATTACGCCCGATTCAAAATTGGTGGCTCCCATCAACGCGACTTTTGAGCGTGAATTTCATGTATTAAACGATATTGATAGCGTCGAAAAATCGTTGCGAAAAGGCGACGTTTGCGCCGTTATCATCGAAGGGATTCAAGGAATTGGGGGCATTCACACGCCCGATGGCGATTTTTTATTGGCGGTACAACAAATTTGTAGAGAGACAAATACGATTTTAATTTTAGATGAAATTCAGTCGGGTTATGGACGCAGCGGTGCATTTTTTGCGTTTCAAAAAGTGAAGGGCATCGAACCCGACCTGATAACGATGGCGAAGGGCATGGGCAATGGTTTTCCTGTGGGCGGCGTGCTGATTCACGAGCGTTTCAAGGCAAAATATGGTTTGTTGGGAACGACGTTTGGGGGCAATCACTTGGCGTGTGCGGCTTCCATTGCGGTTTTAGATGTGATAAAATCTGAAAATCTAGTCGAAAATGCCCAAATCGTAGGACAATACGCGCTCGAAAAGCTCAAAACATTGCCCCATATTCGCGAAATACGTGGCAGCGGCTTGATGATTGGCGTAGAAATGGATTTTGAAACGGCAAGCTATCGCAAAAAATTAGCATTTGAGCAACATGTTTTTGTTGGTTCATCGAGCGAGCCAAATACGGTTCGTTTGTTGCCACCTTTGTCGGTCTCCAAAAATGATGTCGATGTTTTGGTAGAAAAAATGCACGCAGCTATGCCGAAAATGGCAGTAAATATTTAAAAAATTACAAATAAAAAACGCCTCACGCATACACGTGGGGCGTTTTTTTATAGAGAAACATTTTTGTTTTTCAAAATATTTTGTGTTTCACGTTTTGCGTTGATATTTTCCAAGACGGCTGTTTTCCAAACTTTTTCAAGTCAAAAAAAGATACCCCCCAGTATATTTACCCCTTTTGGGGCTTTTCCATAAACCCAAAATAATAAAATACAAAAAGGGCAGCCCGATTGCTCGAACTACCCTTATTGTTATGTCGTAATTGACAGCAGAGAGACATTCGTTATAAAGTGAATCACTTAATATTACGAACTTATTG
>JBJOPA010000376.1:0-3212 GCA_046051005.1 Bacteroidota bacterium | reverse complement strand
AGTATTAACGATGCTGTCTGTCTTTTTGTTGATGACACAGATGGCGTTTTCTCAAAATGCGACTTTACGTGGGCAAGTGGTGGACGAAGAGACCAAAGAACCCATCATCGGTGCGGCAGTTCGCGCAGGTACGACGGGAAATGTGACCGACTTGGACGGCAATTTCACGTTGTCTGTCAAAGCGGGCAACTATCGGGTCATCGTTTCAATGGTCGGTTACGAAGCCTTTGAAACCGATGTGGACGTAAAAACGGAATCAAACATCAACGTTTCGTTGAAACCTTCAACCATGATGGCGGCGGTTGAAATCGTGGCAGACATTGCCACCGACCGCAAAACGCCTGTGGCTTTTTCTAATATTTCGACCTTAAAACTCAAAGAAGAGTTGGCGGGGCAAGACCTTCCGATGGTGTTGAACTCTACACCCGGCGCGTATGCAACCCAACGCGGTGGCGGCGACGGCGATGCAAGGGTGACTTTGCGCGGTTTCAGCCAACGCAACATTGCCGTGATGATGGACGGAATCCCCGTCAATGACATGGAAAATGGCGAAGTCTATTGGTCAAACTGGTTTGGTTTGAACCTCGTGACGCGCACCATGCAAGTGCAACGCGGTTTGGGAGCCTCGAAATTGTCGCTTCCATCGGTCGGTGGCACGGTGAACATCATCACCAAAGGCATCGAAAGTCAACGCGATATTTCTTTCAAACAAGAGTTTGGAAACAATAATATGTTTCAATCTACCATCGGCTACAACAGTGGACGTTTGAAAGGCGATTGGGGCGTTTCGGTAGCCGCTTCGTACCGAACCAACGACGGTTGGGTGGACGGCAACTATTCAAAAATGTATTTTTGGTATGCCAAGTTGGAAAAACAAATTGGCAAACACATGCTTACGTTGGCAGGTTTTGGCGGTCCGCAACAACACGGACAACGCTCCAACGCAGGCTCGATTCAAAGTTTTGATGCCGATTATGCCATCAAACTCGGCGTGCCTGAAACGATGGCGCGACAAGGTCAAAATCGAGGTTTGCGCTACAATCCGTCGTGGGGTTATACGGACAGCAACCGCACCAATGTGGTCAACACACGCTTGAATTATTACCACAAGCCGCAAATCAGTTTGCGTCACTCGTGGGAAGGTTCAAAAAAGTTCTTTTTGTCCACAACGGCTTATGTTTCGATAGGCAACGGCGGTGGCACGAACACCCAAAAATCTATCCCGATTGACCCTGTTTCTAATCAATTGGCGATTTTTCAGACCATTGAGCAGAACAAAGCCTTCAATATCAGTTCTAATGTCATCAACGCCAGCATCAACAACCATTTTTGGTATGGCGCATTGTCCACCGCACGTTATGAGTTTAATAAAAATCTGAATGCTTCTTTGGGCGTTGATTTGCGGAGTTATACGGGCGAACATTACAGAAAAGTGTATGACTTACTGGGGGGTCAATATTTGTTTGCCAAATCTATCAGCAAGAGCGATTATCGGTCGGCTCGCGTGAGTCAGACGCGCCAAAACTTGTATAAAGACGATATTTACAACCGCAATTATGTGGGTTATGTAAATTGGGGCGGCACGTTTGGTTCGGTTGAATATAAAAATGACCAGTTTTCGGGGTTTGTCAATATATCTTTTGCTCAAGTGAAACAGAAATATGAAGACAAGATTTTGGCAAAAACGGTTGATTTGAACGGACAACGTTATTATGTGTCGTATTATGATTCTGTGAATACGGCTTCGCAACGCGACATCGCCGCGCGCACGCCCATCATCAACGGCGTGATGTACACGGTGGACAATCCAGGTCCGTTTTCGATTCGATATGCAGAAAAAAATGGCTTGCGCATTGATTCGACCAGCGCGAACAATCAAGTGGTGGGTTGGGTAAACATTCCATCTTTCAACTTCAAGATGGGTGGAGCATACAATTTGAACAAAAGTAGCAGTGTTTTCCTCAACATGGGTAAATTGTCGCGTCCAACGCGCTTTACAAATCTGTTTTATTCAGGATATGATGCCACCAAAGATTTAGGAAAAATAACTGCTGCGCTCAATTTCTTGAACGAGGAAATCACGGCGTTTGAAGGCGGTTATTCTTACAAAAGCCCTATCTTTACGATAAATGTCAATGCGTATTACACGACTTGGAAAAACAAACCAGTTGATTTTTTGCCTACCGAAGCACTCGACCCTGCCGACCCTAACTCGGAAAGAGTAGCGTTGAACGTAACGGGATTAGGCGCGAGACACATGGGTGCGGAATTTGATTTTGCGGTTCGCGTGAACGATAGATTCAAGATTGAAGCGGTTACTTCTTTGGGCGATTGGATTTGGAATTCGATTGGTACGTTGACCCGTCCCGATGGCGTTCAAAAAACATTTGACCCGACGGGCGTACACGTGGGCGATGCGGCGCAAAGCCAATTCAGTATGATGTTGCGTTATGAACCCATCAAACGAGGATATATTTCGGTTCGTGGCACTTATTTTGCTAAGAATTATTCAGATTTTCAGCCTGAAAGTTTGACGGGCGCATTTGTACGTCGTGAAAGTTGGAAATTGCCAAACTACGGCTTGGTGGATTTGAACGGTGGTTATTCGTTCAAGATTCAAAAAACCAAATTAGATTGGCGGTTTTCGCTGTTGAATGTCTTGAACACGCGCTACATCACCGATGCGCGCAACAACGACGGTGGCATTGGTTTGGGGACA
The DNA here is from genome assembly GCA_046051005.1 of Bacteroidota bacterium. GTDB lineage: Bacteria > Bacteroidota > Bacteroidia > Chitinophagales > Saprospiraceae > JAAFJT01. The sequence continues at coordinate 493 of JBJOPA010000376.1, read as the reverse complement.
GATTTCGATGCAAAATCGGCGGCTGTTTTCATGGGTCAAGGCATCCGTTGGAACACGTCGTTAGAATTTTCTTTCTAATCGCTGTTTCCTTACATTGTTGATAAAAAAATGATACCCCCCAGTATAAACGCCTCAAAAAGGCGGATATACTGGGGGGTATCTTTTTTTGGGGGGAAAGTGCTATTTTTGTGGTTTTATGTGGGCGCGTGAGGTTTAATATTCACTTTTTTTGATTCCATAACCTAACAAAGTTAAAGGATTTTTTGGTACGCGAAAACTGAACCATGTTAGGGAGTTGGAAAATATAGAGAAGATGTACCAGATTTTAATAAATTTAAAAAAAAGTAAAATGAAAAAAAATATATTCATGCTTACGTTAGTAGTAATGTCTATGCAGTCTGTTACTGCTCAAGATTCATTATACACCAAAATCTTGTATAAGGAAAGTTGTGTTGGTACTAATTTTAGTTTTTGGTTTGATGGATATGAACAA
>JBJOPA010000375.1:0-18121 GCA_046051005.1 Bacteroidota bacterium | reverse complement strand
AAAAAGCCCTGTTTCATCGCAACACGGCTTTTTTTATACCCCCCCAGTATATTTCGACTTTTCGAGGCATTTTTTTATTACGCTTCTTTCGGCTTGCGTTTTCGGCGTGTTTTAAACATTTCGACCACTTCTTTGCCTTGCAAAAACTTGACATCTGTAAACGTCGAAGCCACAAATTTTTTGATGTCTTGATAGTCACGCGCCCGTTTGTCGGTAAACACATGCAAACATTTGCGAACATAAGCCATCGAATCTTCTTTCAAATTCTGATTGAATTGTTGATTGTCGAACATGCGCATATAACGTGTAAATGTTTTCGACATATCAAAATAAGCCTGATAACGATTTGGCGTAAGCGCAATCACAAACCGATGCAAATAACCAAAAATGACCGCTCGCACGGCTTCATTTACGGTCGAACGTCCTTCGTGGTTGTTATAAAAATCGCGCACCATTTCTTTAATCTCTTCTTCTTCAATGCCTTGTGTATGCAGATTTTTCATCAAACGATAATATTCACTCACATGGTCGTCGCCTGTAATGTCTATGTATTCAATGGCTTGCAACTCCGATTCTGCATCAATTGCCACGCCTGCGCGTTGCATTTGAATGAGCGTGCGCAAATATTTTTCAGTAAATTCAGGCACTTCGGCACGCACTTTTGCCACGATTGCCTTCACATCGTCTGTGTAATCGGTCAAATCAAAAAAGTTAACGGCAAAAGCCAACATGCGCACGTGTTCGTCCGTTCCAACCATTTGCTTGTTGATACAGAAATCGGCAACATAATCGTTCAAACTTTCATTCGACAAATTATTGGCAATCCGATACGTCAAAAATGCTTCCAATTCATAATACGTCACTTTCATTTCCGCAAAACTTTCTGGAAAATCGGCGGTATAAAAATTGTCTTTCACAAACTGACGCTTGTATCGGTCATAAAACGCTTGACGCTCTGGAAAATCGCGGAAACGGTCAATTTTATTCGATTGCAAGTAATAACGCAAGCGACGATTGCTAAACGAATTAATCAAATCCGTAATCCAAATATCCGAACTCAACGCAAAACCCATTTGCACGGTTTGCCCGATTCGTTTTTTGATAAATTCAAAATTCGTGGATTCGCAGATGGTGACCAACACATTTTTGAAGTGGTTTTGTGGTCGTGCGTAGCGATATTGGTCATTGATTTGACCGCGCAACACCGAATAACACAAAATGCGGGGCAAAAACAAGCCTTCAAAATGTTCATTCAGCAAAATTTGCTCAAAAGTGATGAGTTGAAGCGGGTCGTTGGTTGCCACTTCCGCATACAACGCCGCGATTTGTGGCTCAAACATTTCGCAAAGTGCGCGATATTCGGCTTCTTCTTCGGTGTCCATATATTGTTCACGTTCGGGAGAATCTTGAATGGTTTGCGCCAATTCTTGGAGCCTGTCCAAATATTGTTGACTCAATTCCTGTTGCATATCTTTTTATTTTTTGATTTAAAAACGATTTTTTTAGAGAACAAGCCCGATAAAACCCACTTGGAGCTTTATCAGGCTTGTTTTTCAGACTTTTTATTGACAACTGAAACGCAATTTTTCGTTAAAAAGTTACTGCGATTTTCAGAAAAAAATCAAAAATTATTCCGCAGTTTCCGTTGCGGCTGGTGCTGGTGCTGGTTTCGCTTTTGGCGAGCCATTTACCATTTTTTTGAATTCTGCTTTTTTAACCGCCGAAGCTGCTACCAAACCAGAAACCATGCTTTCTTTTGCATCAACCCATGCGCTGTATTTTTCGGTCGCGACTTCTTGTGTCAACGAACCTTTGGCAACACCACGTTGCAAGTGTTTACGGAAATAAACGCCTTTGAAACGCAAAATTGCACGCGCCGTGTCCGTAGGTTGTGCGCCTTTCATGAGCCAATCGAACGCCGAATCGCGGTCGAGGTCAATTGTTGCAGGAACTGTCATTGGGTTGTAAGTACCGATTTTCTCGATAAAACGACCGTCGCGTGGCGAACGGCTGTCTGCAATAACAATGTGATAGAAAGGAGCTTTCGCACGTCCATGACGTTGTAAACGAATTTTAACTGACATTTTTTTTAAAATTAAATTGATAAACAATTGACTCGATTCCTTTGATAAGCAAACACCGAGCATTTTCTGTACCGTTTTGACTCAATTTTACAAGAAATTCTCTCAAAACGCCGCAAAGATAAAGCTTTTTGTCCAATCAAAAAAACTTTTTTTCAAAAAAAATGCTTCCGCTTCAAAAAAATGCTACCCCCCAGTATAAATCGAAAAAAATGTTAAATTTTCCTCAAAAAATACCATTTTTGCGCCTTCGCAAATAATCTTTCCCATTTTTTAGCGTTGTGCTTTGGCATTTTTTGTTTTAAAATATTATAAAATTTTTACCTAATTTTTCTGACATGCGGATTAAAAAAATATTTCCCCTCTTTGTTTTTAACACATTTTTACTCATTTTGATGTCTTCGACTTCCGTTTTTGCGCAAGGCTATGGCACGGCGGTGGGCATTCGCATCGGCAACGGCATTGGCTTGACGGCAAAACAACAAATCGCCTTGCGCGCAACGGCGGAGGTGATTTTGAGCAGCAATTCGTCCGAAAATTCGACAACATTGTCGCTTTTGGCGATGCGACACGTCAATATCTTGACTCGAACGGGCAATTTTTACATCGGCGGCGGCGGACATCGAACGTGGATTGCCGATGATAGAAATTATTACGGCTTGACGGCGATTGGCGGATTTGAACTGAATTTCAAAAACTTCAATTTTTCTGCCGATTACAAACCACAATTTAATTTCGGAAGCAAATTTTTGCGCAGCGAAGTCGGCATTTCCTTGCGTTACATCATTTTCGACCGCCAAATCAAAGACGACAGTTGGAAGTTTTGGAAAAAATGGTAGAAAACATTTAACTAAAAATTAACCAAACCCAAGCGCGACTTTTTTTAAAAAATTGCGTCTCTATTGTGAGTTTCGTAGAAAACGTTAGTTTTGCACCGCTTTTCGGTCGTATGTACGAAAAAACAATTTTTAAAATTAACAAAATTAGAGAAAATTTAAAAATGAAGAAAATCTTCTTATCCTTGATTGTGTTGGTGTCTGTTTCGCTCAACATGACTTTTGCGCAAGAAATTAAACAAAAAATTGGGCATCTCAATGGTGGAAATTTGTTGGCGTTGATGCCAGAATCGGCTTTGGCAGATTCTCAATTGGTCAAATATCGCCGCGATACCCTCGATGTTTATGCCGATAGCGTGGTCACAGCCTTTCGCGGACGCGCAGAGATGTTTATGAAAGAATATCAAGCAGGCAAAATTCCGCCGACCGATGCCGAAAAAATCAAAGGCGCATTGGAAAAAGAACAAGCCGCATTGGAGCGTATGGGCAAGCAAATTGACCAACTCACCGAAGCGCGCCGTCAAATGTTGCTTGCGCCCATTTTGGCAAAAGTCAATGAAAAGCTCAAAGAAGTGGCACTCGAAAATAAATTCGACTATATCCTCGACGAAGGTTCGGGCGTAATGCTTTTCACCGCCGACAGCCTCGACGTGATGCCCATGATGAAAGCTAAATTGGGATTGAAATAAATCATTTTTCAAGGAAAATGTATCAGAAAAGAATCGTTTTGCCCTGTGCAAAGCGGTTCTTTTCTGATTTCCTTAAAAGTATGAAAAAAATGCCCCCCCCCAGTATCCAAGCCAAAAAATCATAAAAAAACAAGATTTTAAACCTCAAAACAGAAAAATGTTTTCAATAATCTCTATTTTCGCGTCCATTTTTTTTAAAAATACGTAGAAAGGAAATGCACGTTAATTTTTTACAATAAATATGTAAAAATCATTTAAAACAAAATTATGAAAATAGGCATTGTTTGTTATCCGACTTATGGCGGTTCGGGCGTTGTGGCGACGGAGTTGGGGCTTGGGCTTGCGCGACGCGGGCATCAAATCCACTTCATTACCTATCGCCAGCCTGTGCGTTTGCGGTCGTTTCAGGAAAATGTTTTTTACCACGAAGTGTCCGAAGCCGACTATCCGCTTTTTGAATATCCGCCCTACGATACGGCGTTGACCTCCAAAATTGTTGATGTCGTGCGCTATCAAAACCTCGATTTGTTGCATGTGCATTACGCCATTCCGCACGCGACGGTGGGCTATTTGGCAAAAAAAATATTGTTGCAAGACGACGGAAGATACGTCCCCGTTGTGACGACTTTGCACGGAACAGACATCACATTGGTCGGTCAAAATCCTGCTTTTGCGCCTGTTGTGGCATTTTCTATCAACAAATCAGACGGCGTGACGGCGGTTTCTGAAAGCCTTCGATTGGATACGCTCAAAAATTTTAAAATTGATAGAGAAATAAAAACAATTTATAATTTCATAGATTTTCAACGTTTTAGAAAAATAGATAAATCACATTTTAAAAAAATAATTGCGCCACAAGGAGAAAAAATCTTGCTACACACCTCCAATTTCCGAAAGGTGAAACGGGTGGAAGACGTGATTCGCATTTTTGCAAAAGTTTGTAAAAAAGTGCCTTCTAAATTGTTGCTCATTGGCGACGGACCCGAACGGGCGCATCTCGAAGAGTTGTCGCGCAACCTCGATTTGTGCGGTGACATCCGATTTTTGGGCAAGCAAGATGCGCTGGAAGAGTTGTTGGCGATTGCGGATTTGTTCCTTTTGCCGTCCGAACATGAGAGCTTTGGATTGGCGGCATTGGAAGCGATGGCGTGCGAAGTTCCCATCATTTCGTCCAACGCGGGCGGTTTGCCAGAGGTGAATATTCACGGAAAAACGGGCTACATGGCGGCAGTTGGCGACGTTGACACGATGGCAAAATATGCCATCGAATTGCTATTAGACGAAGATTTGTACCGCACAATGGCTAAAAATGCCCTCGCCCGTGCGCAAGAATTTGACATTGAAAATATTTTACCTGTCTATGAACATTACTACGAAGAAGTAATTGAAAAAAGTGTTCATCATAAAAAAATAATGCTCGAAGAATGAAAATATACTGGGGGGGGCATTTTTTTTGATTATTTTTTTGAAAAAATTTTTGTTTTCCATCAGCATTGTTTTTCATGTTTTGCGTTGATATTTTTTTAATCGTCCTGCTTTCATGCAAAAAAAAATCCCCCCAATTTCCGTTCGGATACTGGGGGGTATGTTTTTTTAGTAAGAAAAAAAGAAAATTTTAACGATAGATGCGCACGATGGCAGTTGCGGAAAAAGCGGTTGCAAAAAGCAACGTTCCCAACAACAAATGCAAGGGTTGCGCGAGGGCGGGAATCGAAAAATTATGCATCAAAAATCCCAACATAATTTCTAATCCTAATATCAAAACGGTTGCCATTGAAAATCGGCGCAACCAACTATTTCCCCCAAAATTATGGCTTCCCAACGAGAAAAACCAAGCTACAATGGCAACGGTGACGGCATAAAAAGAATATTGATGCCACTGATAAACGCTTCCCAACTGCGAAATCCAAGTGCTGCGTTGTGCTTCGCCAAGTGCGTCGCTGACAAAATCTACGCGCTCGCGGACTTGCGTTCCAATCCCAATTTGCCACAAAACCACCAAAGAAATCGCCAATCCCGCCCAAAAAAAAGTGTTAGGAACGGCGATTTTTAAATTAGGATTCAGCTTTTTTTCGAGCAACAAAATGGCTGAAATCAAGACCATCAACAACACCATTGCCAATATCATGTGTATCGTTATCATGCCGGGCATCAATCGGGTGGACACCACAATCGAACCCAACCAACCCTCGAAACCTACCAAAAAGAAGCCCAATCCTGCCAAAATTGGCAGCCAAACCGATACGTGCCGCAAGCGAAAAGATGCCAACAACATCAAAAAAATTGAAAAACCAACCAATACGCCTATCAACCGATTGACATATTCTGTCCAAGTTTTGTAGGTGTTGAAATCTTCTTCGATATACATTTTGGGGTCATTTCTCAATCGGTCGGCGACGGTCGTGAAGCCCATTTTTTCGAGCCGCGTGGCGATTCGCTCATTTTTTTGTCGCCGTTGATTGGCGTACACGTCTTTGTAATCGGCGGGCAATTGTGCCGCGTCGGTCGGCGGAATCCATTGTCCAAAGCATTTGGGCCAATCGGGACAGCCCATGCCCGCACCCACCGAACGCACCCAACCGCCTACCCAAATCAGGAAAACGGTCAAAAAAATGGTTGCCAACGCCATTCGACGAAAGCGGCGGATAGGTTTTTGTAACTTTAAATCATCAAAAATATTCATGTTTTGTAATTTTTTTTCGGAGTTAAATTATTTTTTATTAAACTGTGTCATCGTCAACGAAACGCCGATGGTGGCGAACGCTTTGACCGTGTCGGCGGCATATTTCAAGATGTCGGGCAAGGCTTCTTGCTCTTCGTCGTCCCATTTTCCAAGCACAAAATCCACTTGTTGTCCTTTTTTGAAGTCGTCGCCGATGCCCACGCGCAGGCGTGCATATTCTTGGTCGCCCAGCAATTGGGTGATGCTTTTCAAACCATTGTGTCCGCCGTCGCTTCCATTTTGTCGAAGCCGTTGTTTTCCAAATTTTATTGCCAAATCATCTACGACGACCAATAAATTTTCTTTTTCGACGTTATGTTTTTGTAAATGATAGCGCACGGATTTGCCGCTCAAATTCATGTAAGTATTCGGTTTGAGCAAAATAAAAGTGCGTCCTTTGTGCTTGAATTGTGCAATCGCGCCCAATGTTTCATTCTTAAATTCCACTTCAAATTCTTTCGCCAAAAAATCTACGATTTCAAAACCGATGTTGTGACGAGTCATGTTATATTCGGTTCCGATGTTTCCGAGACCAGCAATCAGGTATTTCATTTCTTTTTTCTTTTTTCGTCAAAAAACGTTGTAAAGATACGTCGAATATAGAAAATATAGCAGAAAAAAAATACCCAAATTGTCTAAATTTTTATTTTTTAAGTTCTAAAAATAAATTTTGGACAAACATTTGCAATTAAATTATCAAACATACTGGGGGGGGACTTCCATACATTTAAATTTTTTTTACCCAATTAACTTTCTTCTTTTTTATGACTTATGTTAGAAAAATATATCAAATTCGTTTGATTACAAGCACCTTTGACTGCATCGAATCATCCATTTTTCAGCAACGCCGTCAAGCTCGCGCAGCAGCTTTGGCAACGCAACAGAATCTTACAACGTCAGAAAACAAAATTGAAAACGTGAAAGACAAAGAAAATGTGGACGACCTCGAAATCGTCAAAACTGGCAACAATTGGGGAAGATTCCTATAAAAAAAGGAATTTAAAACCCATTTTTCCACAAAAAAAATCATCTAACTTCTCAATGAAATTAGATGATTTTTTTATTTTTAAATCAAAAATAATTAAAATAAAATAGCGGTACGAACGGTAAAACCGCGCAAGGTGATGCTTGAATTGTCAAATTTTGAAGTGCCGCCGATGGTTTTTATGGACGTACTTTCGTCGTTTGTAATGTCCACAATGCCTGCTTGATAATGCAAACCCACCACAAATGCCGTGTTGTTGCTGATGCTATATTCAACGCCGCCGCCGATGCCCCACGCGAAGTTGAAACCGCCAATTTCGTTCGTAATGGACTCTAAATCAACGGTTCCGAGCGTCGTGCTGGTCAATTGACCGCTTGATTTGGTGCGAAATCCGAAGAAAATGCTGGGTTCGCCGTAATATCTCATGCGTCCAAACTCTTGCGTGCGTAGGTGCAAGCCGATGGGAATTTCCAAATATCGGAGGTTCATTTTGACTTTTGTTTGCGCCGCATTGAACGTGTTGGAACCTTGATAAGTGGTTTTTGTCCAAATTTTTGCGGAATCTTGAAACTGCAATTTTCCACCCGAATTGAAATTCCAGTTGATGCCAAAGGCGATGGAATAGTTGTCCGAAAAGCGTTTTTCGCCCAAAATGCCCAATTTGGTTTCCCAAAGCGTGCCATTGCTCAACACGGCATTTTGGTCGGAACTCAACCATGAAAAAGAAATCGGACTCAACTGAATGCCAAAGCGCAAATCTTGTTGTGCCGTCACATTCAGCGGCAAAGAAATGGCAATCGCTGCCAAAAGTGTAGTAACAAAAATGTTACGAAATGTTTTTTTAAACATAATTTTCAATTTTTTCTTTTTTAGGTTTAATAAAAAAAATCATCAATAAAAAGTGTCGAAAAAGGCTACCCCCCAGTATCAACCGACAAAAGTAATAAAAATGAAACGCACGATAAATATTTTTATTCCAATTTATTTCAAAAATATTTTTTTTTAACTATTTTTTAAATAAAAATTATGATTTTTGCGGATTAATAAAAAAAATTAACATTCTAAAAAATGTCAAAGTCAAAGAAAGAATTAAATAAAAAACCGACGATTCCAACGAATAACGAGGTTCCGAAAAATAAAAATTTAGAAGGACAAAAGACTTCGGCTACTTTTTTTTCGCAAAAATGGTGGCGCGAAGGCGTTATTTTTTTATTAGCATTTTTTCTATACGCCAATACGTTGGGCAACCAATTTGCCCAAGACGATGCCATCGTGATTGAAAAAAATGAATTTACGCAACAAGGCATTTCGGGCATCGGCAAAATATTTGGCGGAGACACGTTTCTCGGTTTTTTTCGCGAAAAGAAAAATTTAGTGGCGGGTGGACGTTATCGCCCGCTTTCGCTTGCCATGTTTGCCCTCGAAGCACAATTTTTTGGTACTCAAAAAACCGAAAATGGCAAAACGATTTATCAATATTCGCCATTTGTAGGGCATTTGGGCAACGTTTTGTTGTTCGGTTTTACTTGCGTTTTGCTGTTTTGGGTCTTGCTGTCGCTTTTTGACGCGCAAAACCTGTCGGATACTGGGGGGGGGGCATTGATAGCCTTTTTGACGATTTTGTGGTTCGTTGCGCACCCCATTCACACCGAAGCGGTGGCAAATATCAAGGGGCGTGACGAAATTTTAGCCTTGTTGGGTTCCCTTTCGACCCTGTTTTTTTTGATAAAATATGTAAAAACGGAGCGAATTTCGCAACTGGTTTTTGCGGCGATTTCGTTCCTGTTGGCGTTGCTTTCCAAAGAAAATGCGATTACGTTTGTGGCGATTATCCCCGTTGCGGTTTGGCTGTTTTTGAAACCGTCGAGACAAAATTTAGCAACAACTTTCACTGTTTTGTTGGGTGTTTCATTAGTTTTTATGATTATTCGTACTTCGGTGATTGGATTTCAATTCGGCGGTTCGGGCGTAAATGATTTTATGAACGACCCGTATCAAAAATTGGTCAACAACCAATTCGTTCCCATGACTGCCGCCGAAAAAATGGCGACTATTTTGCCGACTTTGGGCAAATACGTCAGCCTTTTGATTGCCCCATTGACCTTGACGCACGACTATTATCCACGTGAATTTGATTTGGCGCATTGGTCAGATTGGAAAGTGTTGGCGAGTTTGTTGACGTATTTGGGTTTGGCATTTTTTGTCTTTAAACATACGTTTTCGCGCACTTCTCAATGGCGTGTCGAAGCGTTTGGCATGTTGTTTTATTTGGCTTCGCTTTCCATCGTTTCCAATTTGTTGTTTCCTGTGGGTACGCACATGGGCGAGCGATTTGCGTTTATGCCTTCGGTGGGTTTTTTGTTGACAATCACCGCCATTTTGGTGCGTTTTGTAGGAAATAAAAACGTTTTGTACGGTATTTTTACAGCAATTGTGGCAGTTTTTGGATTAAAAACGGTAAGTCGAAATAGCGTTTGGTTCAACGATTTTACGCTCTTCACGACCGATATTGAAACGTCTGTCAACTCTGCAAAACTTCAAAATTCGGTTGCAGGCATTACGATTGACGAAGCTATCAAAAAAAATCCGATAGATAAAAAAATGATTCAATCGGCGATTCCACATGCCGAACGCGCCATCGAATTGCACCCAAATTACAGCAATGCTTATTTGTTGAAAGGAAATGCGCTGTTGTATCTCGATGATTTTGAGGCTTCGATTGCCACGTATCGGGCGGCGTTGGCAAAGCGACCCGACTATGGCGACGGTCGCAACAACTTGGCGTTTGCCCTCCGAAAAGCGGGGCAATATTACGGCGAACAAAAAGGCGACCTCGCCAAAGCGCAACAATATTTGACCGAATCGCTCTCGATAAAAGCCAATGACGCGGAAACATTGCGTTTGTTGGGCATTTCTTACGCGCTGCAACGCAACTTTGCGCAAGCGATTGCTTTTTTTGAGAAATCGGTTGCCCTCAATCCCAACGATGCAAAAACATTGGGCGATATTGCCCAATCTTATGCCGCGATGGGCAATATGGCGAAGGCAAAAGAATGGTCAGATAAAATTAAAAAATAATGTTTTTTTTGGAAATGACATTAATAAAGTCCATGTTTTGTTGACAACAAAACATGGACTTTTTTTTTAATGAAAACTAATTTAACGCATGCGTCGAATTTGAATTTCTAAACGTTCGATTTCTTGTAAACGCCAATATTTTTCGCGCAACAACTCGTCTTCTCGCTGTTGCAATTCGGTTTGATTCATATTTTTTTCTATCCGTTCTACATTTCCTTTGGGCGACATTTCTACGGTTTGCGCTTGTGGTTGCGGCGATGCGGCGGCGGCTTTTTGCTTGGCGGCTTCATTTTTTCGCTGTTGCTCGATGGTTTGTGTTTTTGCAAAAACTGCCCGCAAACGATCTACTTCTGATTGGTTTTGCGGTGTTTCGGCTGTTTTTTCAACCATTTTTTGTTCCGTTTTGCCCGAATTTTCTACGCGAAGGCTTTGTGCAACGGGCGTTTCGGCTTCGCCTTTTCTTCTCAATTCGTCGTATTTGTAACTCGGTTTTGGCTTGGGCGGCAACGTAGATTGCGCTTGTTTGAAGCGTTCGCGGAGGTCGTCCAATTTTGGGTCGCCGCTTGAATTTGAACTTGAACTTGACTTGCTTTCTGCCGCTTCGTCGGGTGTTTTTTTGACAAATGACGAATGTTGTTGCGGCACTTCGACGGGTTTTGAAGCGGCGGTTTGACCCGTTCTCATGCGGTCTTGTACGCGCACGAGTTCGATTTCAATGTCCGTCAACTCGCTTTGCAATTGTCGAATTTTGAGGCGCAAATTATCAATTTCATCGTCAGTCGAATTGGGCGTTGTATCGCTTTTCTGCGAAACAACTTTATTTTGCGTATAAATTTTATCAAAATCTTGCGCCGAATTATCAACCTTTTTCTCCGATTTTTTGGTGGTTTCTTTGGTTTCTTTTTTCGCAATTTTTGATTTTGAATCATAATCGGTCAATTTTTGACTCAATCGTTCATTTTCGGTGCGCATTTTTTCGGAAATTGCCCCCCCCCCAGTATAACGGTCATTTTCGACCGTTTTTTCAACTGTTTTTTCAACTTTTTGAGTAACCGTTGAGCGTTCTTCTGCTTGCGTTTCTCGATTTTTTTCTTGCGCGGGCGCGACTTCTATTTGTTGTTTTTGTTCAACAATTTTTAATTCTTTTTGACGCGCAACTTCATTTTTGATGGGTTGATTTTCAACAACTTTCTCAACAATTTTTTCTTCTTTTGGATAATAAATTACTCGATTTTCGTCGTTTTGATAATTGATTTCCTTTGCCGCATTTTTTTCATCGTCGCCTTTTTTGACGACAACGGATTGTTGTTGCGCCAAGATTTGGCGCGGTTCTGCGATGGCAATGGCATTAACATCAAATTTTTCATCAATTTTCAAGCGGAAAATATCAGATTGCAAGGTTTCGAGGTCCGTTGCGTTGAAATACAACCAACCGTCGGCGAGGCAAAGATGCACTTCATTGGGCATCGAAATATTTTCGACTTCGACGAGTTGCGGATTTGTCCAATTTTGCCAAGTTTCGTCGAGCCGTTTGGCGGTGAAAATTTGCAATCGAATCCCGTTTCGGCGAGCGGCAAAATAGATGGTTTTTTCGTCGGCACTCATGCAAGCGGCGTAGTTGGGCGCGTTGATTGTATTCAGTTTTTCACCCATATTTTGGGGTTGCGTCATGCGTCCGAGTTCGTTTTTTTGCGAAAAAAGCAATTGCCCGTCCACGCACATCAACACGAGCGACGCATCGCCATTGAGCCAAAAATCATTTGACATTTTTCTGTTATAAAATCGAGTAATCGGCAACGGGCGTGGTTCTCGAAAATTGTCGCCACTGGTGCGCGAGGCAATCCAAATGACCGCTTTTTCAATCGAATCTTGATACAAACCCTTCAACAATAGGTGTTTTCCGTCGCCCGAAATGCCCACTGGCGCGTTGAAAAATAAATTATTGACAGGCGCGGGCAAGCGAACGGGGGCTGTCCAATGGTCGCCGATGCGCTCTGAACGCCAGACATCGTCGAGTTCGTTCATGTTTTCGGGGTGATTGCGGCGTTGGAAATATAACGTTTTTCCGTCAGCCGAAACGACTGCGCCGCTTTCGTGATATTCAGAATTGATGGCGGTATCGAGTCTTTCGACCCAATTTTGAGCGACCGCAATTTGCATCGAAACCGTCATGGCGACGGTCGAAAACATAATTTTTTTAGAAGTAAGAAACATGATGGGGTTCCGCATAAGGTTAGATTTTTTTTTGTAAGCAAATTTTAACATTTTTTCGAGGCGAAAAAATTTTCCAAAAATACAACTTTTTTGAAAAATTATGCTTCTGAATTGTCAAAATTGCTTGGTTTTTAGTTATTTGTCTCAAATTTTTTGTTCAAGAAATTGTGTTTTTAAGAATTTTATAAAACATTATTTTTAAAAAATATATCTAAAATGAAGCCAAACTATCCACAACACGAATTTTGTTGTGGATAAAGGATTTTGAAAAATAATTCCCCCCAGTATAATCCCCCCTCAATCCCCCCGAAGGGAGGAAGCAAGTCCATTTTTTTGAAAAAAAATCAAAAAAGCAGGCAAATATACTGGGGGGGGCTATTTTTTTTGAAAAAAAACGAATTTGTTATTTTTCTTTATCTAAATTATTTTTTTTCGATGCGCCTCTACATTTATCGGAACAATATTTTACGTCTTCCCAATTGCGTTCCCATTTTTTGCGCCATGCAAATTCGAGCGAACAAACAGGACAAATTTTCTTCGGCAAATCAGATTTTTGAACCGTTTTATTTCCTTTTTTCATACGTTTTTTATCGTTTTTTTTTTATCGTTTCCAAAATAAACCCAATCTTCGCATGGCATCATTTCGGATATTAACATAAAACATATTGTAATCTCCTGCGTGATAATTTTTTGTTCTCAACAAAAAACTGCCTCTAAATTTGGGTTTTGATGCCCACAAAACGCCTTCGCTGATTTGGGCATCAACAAAACCGGGTTTTGTGGTTTTGAAACCATAGACAACGCCGCCTTCATTTTGCGATTTTGGCGCATATGTTTCGTCCGTTGTCCAAGTCAATGGATTGACAACGGCAATATTTTTTGCGATTTCAGGGCGATGAAGTTTGGGGTAATACCCATACTGAAACGTTCTCCACGAACAAAAACAGCCCGTTTGATTGGGGTTTTCGCAAACTGGAATGTAACCAAATTCATTTTTGCGGACGGGCAACCCCACAATATACGCCACAACGAGGCGATTTTGCATGGGTTTTCCATCAAAAAAATCTTTTAACAATTGCGCAGCGTGTTGCGTTCCTTGCGAATGGGCAGCGATGATGATGGGTCTTCCGCCATTCCAATTCTTCAAATATTGTTCAAACGCCGCTTTTACGTCGCTATACGCGAGGTCGAACGCCTGTTTTGCGGACGCGCGGTCGGCGGTCATGTAGGCGTGCAGGTGCGCTTGACGGTAGCGCGGCGCAAAAATGCGTCCAACGCCATTGAAAATCGAGGCTTGATAAAGGATAGATCCTTGGTCGGTTTTTTTATTGAGTTTTGGGTCGTTGATGCCGCCGTTCCAATCTTTGTTGCCGCGTTGGGTGGTGTAAGAAGTGGGGTGAAGCCAAAACACATCGCATTCCGCCTCGTCAATTTTCACCGTAAACGTCGGGTCGGGGCTTCGGAGTGCGGGGTTTTGTTTTTTGGCGGGGTGCGCTGCCCAAGCGTCGAGGTTGGCATAGTTGGGTGCGGTCGGAACTTTGGCAGCATCGAATGCACCAACAGGTAGTCGCGACGCGCAACTGCTGAGAAAAAGCATCAAAATTGCCCAAAAAATGGACTTGCTTCCTCCCTTCGGGGGGATTGAGGGGGGATTATACTGGGGGGTATGCTTTGGAGTTGTCATTTTTAAAATAAATAAATTTTTTCAGGAATTTAATAAAAAAAAGGCATCATTGAATCAAATTAATTTTCATCAATGGTGCCTTTTGTAGAATATATTTTATTTATAAAAATTTATAAATCTCTATAAAAACGAATCAATACAAATTAACGTTTCAACAATCTTTTGCCGAGATAGATTGCCGCGTCGCCGAGTTGTTCTTCGATGCGGAGCAATTGATTGTATTTTGCGACCCGATCGCTTCGGCTTGCCGAACCCGTTTTGATTTGTCCGCAATTGAGGGCAACCGCCAAATCTGCAATCGTAACGTCTTCGGTTTCGCCCGAACGGTGCGACATCACGGACGTGTATCCGTTGGTGTGCGCGAGGGAAACGGCATCAATGGTTTCGGTCAACGAGCCAATTTGATTCACTTTCACCAAAATAGAATTGGCAACTTTGAGGTCAATTCCTTCTTGCAAACGTTTTGTGTTGGTGACAAACAAGTCGTCGCCTACCAACTGCACGTCGCGTCCAAGTTTTTGGGTAATTTTTGCCCAACTTGACCAATCGTCTTCTGCCAACCCATCTTCGATAGAGAAAATTGGGTAATTTTTGCACCAACCTGCCCAATATTCGACCATTTCTTCGCCCGAAAGTTTCTTTCCGTCCGATTTTTTGAAATGATATAATTTTGCATCGGCATCGTAAAATTCGGAAGCGGCAGCGTCCATCGCAATCCAAAGGTCTTCGCCTGGACGATAACCTGCTTTTTCGATTGCCATCATGATGCAATCAATTGCCTCTTGATTGTCTTTCATACCGGGCGCAAATCCGCCTTCGTCACCTACATTGGTGGCATATCCTTTCTTTTTCAATACATTTTTGAGGCTATGAAACACCTCTACGCCCATTTGCAAACCTTGTGAAAACGAGGTTGCGCCTGTGGGAACGACCATAAACTCTTGGAAATCAATGCCATTGTCGGCATGTGAACCGCCGTTCAAGATGTTCATCATTGGCACAGGCAACGTGCAAGCATTGACTCCGCCGATATAGCGATAAAGTTCCATGCCAAGCTCGTCGGCTGCTGCTTTTGCAATCGCCAGCGACACGCCCAAAATGGCATTTGCGCCTAATTTTCCTTTGTTTCGGGAGCCATCGAGTTCAATCATGATTTTGTCGAGTGCGCGTTGTTCGGTCACTTCGAGTCCCATGATTTCGTTTGCAATGATTTCATTTACATTGTCAACCGCTTTCAATACCCCTTTTCCGCCATAGACTTTTTTGTTGTTGTCTCTCAACTCTACGGCTTCATGCACGCCCGTTGACGCGCCCGACGGCACAGCGGCACGTCCGAAACCACCGTCTTCGGTGAACACATCTACTTCAATCGTTGGATTGCCACGCGAATCTAAGATTTGTCGCGCTCTGATGTCAACAATTTCACTCATCGCTTGATTTTGATAATTTTAATGGTGAAAAAATTAGAAAAAATTTCAAGATTTTGGATAATTTGGCAAAGGCATTTTCAACCAAAAAATAAAAATTTGCTTGAAAACGTCGCAAAATTACAGATTTTTATGAAATTGAACCGCCTTTTTCCAAAAATAAACGCATTCAAATTCATTTTTTTCAAAAAAAACATTCAAAAATGCCCCCCCCCAGTATAAATGTCTCCAAAATGGTAATAATGTCAAAAAAAAACCGCCTCACACACGCGAGACGGTTTTTTTTGCTTTGCATACTGGGGGGAGCATTTTTTAACGACGGCGAATGATGCCGCCCGCCGCGTTGAACAAATAATGGTCGCCATTGGAAACCCGAACGGCATATTGAATCGCACCATTGTTTAAGGTGAGTTTCAAGACGCTGACCGCCGTTGTTGCCGTCACGCCGCGATTGGTCAAATAGGTTTGCGCCGCCGCTGGAAGGCTGTCAAAAGTGGTTGCCGCAAACTGAATGTTGCGCGTTGGCATCGTCACGACCGTTCCGTCCGCTTTCAAAAACACATGAACGCGGTTGGGCAAACGAATGCCATAAATGACCGAACTGTCGCGCAATGTGATTTTGACGATGCGGCGAATGCTGTCCACGCGCACATTTGCTTGCAAATAGGCTTGCACCGCCGCAGGCAAATCGTTGTAACCGACCGAATCCGCTCGCGAACCGTTGGGGTGATTGCCGCGATTGCCGCGACCAAAACCGCCGAAACCGCGTCCGCCACCGCCACGACGTTCGTTGGCAAAAATGGTGGTTGCCAATGTGTTGTCGGCTTCGAGGCTGTTGCTTGCTGCCAACAACTCGTTAGAACCCAATTGGAAATCCGTAGATTGGTTGAACGCGGCGGCTTCGCCAGCTACGTCATCAGTTGTGTTTGCGTCTTTTGCGCATGAAACGACTGCAAAAAGGCTTGCGAATGCCGCAATTTTCAAGAAATTTTTCATAATTTAGGACAAGATTTTAACGGGTTTAAAAAAAATGATAATTAATTAATTTTTAAATAGATTTTTTTTCATTGATTTGCAAATCGAAACTAAAACGGATTGTTATTTTAAAATATTGTATTTTGATTGTCATTTATTTGTAAAATAAATATGTTTTAAAAATAAATATTTTATAATAAATCAGCCGTATAATTCTTTGACGCAACCAACTTCCAAAAGGTTTAATGTGCATTTTTTTATTTATTGATAAAAAATGAATATTTATTTTTCAAAAAATAAAATGCTTCACAAAACCGAACTCGAACACCAAGACGAAGCGAATTGTGAAAAGGGTTGCCTCTTCTTTTTTAAATTTATCGAAAAAAAAAACGACTTTTCAAATCAATGAAAAGTCGTTTTTTTAGCATTATATTTTTAAAAAATTAAACTCTTGATGGTCTTTTTTTGAGCAAAATTCGTCCGGGCGTGCAGGCTCCGAAACTGGCGGTGAAGCCTTCCCACATGCCTTCGAGCGTGGCGGATTCGCTGGTTTTTCGGTAAATAAGTTCGGCTTTTTTCTGACACCACTCGGATTGTGGCACCGAATCGGAGCGAATGATGGCTCCTTCTTCGTATTTCAACAAGCGATTTTCCTTGAAAACGCCGCTAATTTCGCGGACGGCTTGATAGGCTTTTCCCGTCGCTTTGTCTCGATAGACGAAGGTTCCTGTGCCGCTGATTTTTTCGCCGTTTTGCCGCAATTCGAGGTACATTTCGTAGTCCACGCGCTGGGTTGCGCCTGTTTTTGGGTCTCTAAAATCTTGCGTCACCACGCCGCTCCAATGCCCGTTGAGCGGTGGAGCGGCGTTTTTTTTGCCCTTTTTTTGCCCAAATACTGGGGGGGGGGCTATGAAAAGGCTGGATAACAAAAAAAATGCAAAAAATATTTTTTTCATGTCGCCACGTTTTTTTAGGTGTAATTGAACGATATTTTTTTTATTTATTTGCAAAATTAATATTTTTTTGATAAACAAATGAGAAAAATTAATAGTTCAAAAACACAAAATGGAGACCCGACTTTCGCCGAATCTCCACTTTTCATAGATTCATCAAAATAGAAGTTGTTGTCAGAATAGAACAAAATTACAAATACTTTTTGAATGCACCTTAATAATTTTAATATTTTTAATAAAAATATTGAAAAAAATAAATTATCATTTTGCAATTGGATTCAAAACGCCATTATTCTTCATTTATTCCTTTTCCATTTAGAATTTTGGGGATATATTTTTCGATTCTCGCGACCCGCGTGAGGGCTTGTTTGGGCGCGGTGAAATGTAGGTTGTATGCCCGTTGTCGCCCTGCAGTCAATGCCTCAAAAGCGGTTTTGAAATCCAGATTTTCATCAAATTTTTCTAACAATTCTGCGG
>JBJOPA010000374.1:0-4493 GCA_046051005.1 Bacteroidota bacterium | reverse complement strand
ATAAAAACAATCGCCTTCAACAAGCCAAAAATAAGGGCGAAAATATCAATTTTTTGCGCGTAAAACTCAATTATACTGGGGGGGGGGCAAAATCGCCTTGCGTAGAAGGCTCGAAAGTTTTGATTTATGCAAACGGTACTTCGCAATTGCAAGAAGTGAGTCGGACACGCGGTTTTCAATCCGCATCTGACATTATGTTAACTTTTGGGCTTGGTGAACGCGGAAATATTGACAGCGTGGTCGTCATTTGGTCGAATTTGCAGCGTCAAGTTTTCCCAAATCCAACGGCGAATCATTTGTTGGTTTGTAATTTCAATCCAAAAAGCCCTAAAATTTCGGTTGAGTATTTAAAACGACAACTCAATTATGCCTGCAATCCAAAAAGTACGTGGGTCGAAAATGTGTCCAACGAATTAAAAATAAATTATACGCATCAAGAAAATCAAGTGCAAGATTTTGAGCGCGAAAAGTTGATTCCGCATGCCCTTTCCACCGAAGGTCCAAAACTTGCCGTCGGTGATTTGAACGGCGACGGATTAGAAGATTTTTATATCGGTGGTGCAAAGAATCAAGCCGCAAAAGTATTTTTGCAAAATAAAAATAATACGTTTACCGAAGCGAAAAGCCCCATTTTTGAAGCCCACAAAGGAACCGAAGACGTAGGCGCAACCTGTTTTGATGCCGATTCGGACGGCGATTTGGACATTTACGTCACCAGTGGCGGTTTTGAAGGCACGGCAGAACGAGACATGTATTATCAAGACCGATTATATTTGAACAATGGGAAAGGGCAATTTTCGTCGCCCGTCAACCCGCCCTCGCCGCTCCCCTATCACAACGGTTCGTGCGTGCGTGCGTGTGATTTTGACGGCGATGGCGACCTCGATTTGTTTGTCGGCACGCGCTGTCATTGGAAAGACTATGGCGCACAAAGTCCCAGTTTTTTGCTAAAAAATGACGGAAAAGGAAATTTTGAAGCCATTAACAACGCATTTTCAAAGGATTATAACCAAATTGGAATGGTGACCGATGCCGTTTGGACAGATTTAGACGGCGACAAAAGACCCGATTTGGTGGTGGTCGGCGAATGGATTCCGATTACTTTTTTTTATAATAAACCCGACGGTTTTCAGCGCGTAGCGGTCGAAAATACGGCGGGTTGGTGGAATTGCGTGGTCGCCGATGACTTGGACAATGATGGAAAAACTGACCTCATTTTTGGGAATTTGGGGCTGAACACAAACCTTCGCGCAACGGCGAAAGAACCGATGAGATTATATGTAAAAGATTTTGATGGAAACGGAGACAGCGAACCCTTGATAAGCTATTTTCGACAACATAAAGAATATTGTTTCAATGCAAAAGATGATTTGACGGCACAAATGCCCAGTCTTAAAAAATCGCAAGGTGTTGAATATCAAGCATTTGCAAATAAAACTTTTTCATCAATTTTTAATGAAAAAGCCCAAAAGGGCGCACTCAAACGCAGCGCGACGCAAATGGGTTCGATGTGGTTAAAAAACAATGGCGACGGCGATTTTGAGCCGCACTTGTTGTCCACTTCGGCGCAAATTTCGACTACGCAAGCCATTTTGAGCGGCGATTTTGATGGCGATGGGAAAAAAGACTTGTTGCTCGGCGGCAATCTTTATGCCATGCAACCCGCCATCGGGCGCGCCGACGCAAGCTGTGGAACCTTTCTGAAAGGCGACGGAATGGGCAATTTTACGCCCATTGCCGTAGAAAAAACAGGTTGGTTTTTGAACGGCGAAGTTCGAGATATGAAACGAATTGGTAATTTAATTTTAGTGGCTGCCAATAATTTACCACTCCAAATTTTCAAAATTCGCAACGAAAAAGTCTTAAAATAGCCACCCCCCAGTATAAAACAGCTTAAAACGATGAAAATAAAAATTTGCGGCATGCGCGAGGCGGAAAATATTGAAGCAGTTGCGGCATTGCCAATAGATTATATGGGTTTTATTTTTTATCCAAAATCGGCGCGTTTTGTGGCTGATTTTCCGAAGGCGGCACTCGATATTTCGGTCAAAAAAGTGGGCGTTTTTGTCAATGATTCTATTGAAAATATATTATCAAAAATAGAATTGTGTCAACTTTCAGCCGTTCAATTGCATGGTTCGGAATCTCCCGAATACGTAGAAAATCTTCGGAAACATGCAGCGAAAATCGAAATTTTCAAGGCATTTTCAATAGACGAAACCTTTGATTTCAAGGGCATTGAAGATTACGAAGGCAAAATTGATGTGTTGCTTTTTGACACCAAAACCCCGCAACACGGCGGAAGCGGCGTGGCATTTGACTGGAATTTGTTAGAAAAATATGACGGAAATACGCCTTTTCTGCTCGCGGGCGGCATTTCGGCGGCGGATACTGGGGGGGTGCAAAAAATGAAGCAACACCCAACTTTTGGCGGCATTGACCTCAATTCTCGCTTTGAAATAGCGGCTGGATTGAAAAACGTGGCTTTGCTGCAACATTTTATCGAACAACTCAGATAAAGTCAATACTTTTTTTGACAATATTTTTAATAAAAACCTTTTGACGGCGGAAAATAGATACTTTTACGTCGTCTTGATTTTTTTCACTAATCGAAATTACTAACATTATATGGATTTTAAATCTTTACTCCGCAAAAAATCAATCGCACAATTGCTAAAAAACCAAGAATACGAAGCCTTACACGGCGACGGTGGCATGGTGAAAAGTTTGAATTTACGCGATTTGGTGGCGATGGGCATTGCGGCGGTCATCGGTGCAGGCATTTTTTCGACGGTCGGCAAAGCCTGTTACGACGGCGGACCTGCGGTTGCTTTGTTATACATTTTTACGGCAGTGGCGTGCTTGTTTTCGGCGTTGTGTTATGCCGAATTTGCCTCCCGCGTGCCGACGAGTGGCTCGGCTTACACGTATGCGTACACCACTTTTGGCGAACTTACGGCTTGGATTATCGGTTGGAATCTCGTTTTTGAATACGCCATCGGCAACATTACAGTCGCCATTTCATGGTCAGATTATTTCACAAATCTCTTGGAAAAAGGGTTTGGAATCAACGTTCCAGACTTTTTGGAAATGGATTATTTGACCGCCTCCCGCGCCTACGCGAGCGTGCAAGAGGCGTTGGCAAGCGGAAAAACGCTGGCAAGTTTAGACGAAAATCTCGTCAAAGCTGCCAACGCTTGGACATCGGCTCCACAAATTGGCGGCATCCATTTGATTGCCGATTTGCCGACCTTGCTCATCACCTTTTTGATGACCATTTTGATTGTTCGAGGCATAAAAGAAACCAAAAATGCTAGCAATTTGATGGTTGCCGTCAAGCTGATTGTCATTGCTTTTGTGATTGTCGTGGGCGCGGGCTATGTCAACACCGCCAATTGGACACCCTTTGCACCCAATGGATATGGCAATATTTTGAAAGGTGTTTCTGCCGTATTTTTTGCGTATATCGGTTTCGATGCCATTTCGACGACTGCCGAAGAATGTAAAAATCCGCAACGCGACTTGCCAAAAGCTATGATTTATTCCTTGATTTTATGCACCATTATTTACGTCGTTTTGGTGTTGGTGATGACGGGAATGGTGAGTTATAAAACGCTGAATGTGGGCGACCCGTTGGCGTTTGTGTTTGGAAGCATTGGCTTGAACTGGGTCGAAAGAATTGTGGCGGTGAGCGCGGTTTTTGCGATGGCAAGCGTGTTTTTGGTGTTTCAACTCGGGCAACCACGCATCTGGATGTCTATGAGTCGCGACGGTTTGTTGCCTCAAAAATTTTCAGAATTGCATAAAAAATTCAAAACGCCTGCTTTTTCGAGCATCGTCGCGGGTTTTTTGGTGGCGATTCCTTCGTTGTTTATGAATTTGACGGAAGTAACTGATTTATGTAGCATCGGAACATTATTTGCCTTTACGCTTGTTTCGGGCGGCATTTTGTTATTAGAACCCGATGCAAACGCAACAGGATTTAAAGTTCCCTACGTAAACGGAAAATTTTTAGTTTCGGGTTTGTTCCTTTTGACATTGTGGATTTTTATCACTTATCGGGCAGATGTGTTTAATTTTCAAGCCTTTGCCGATACGTTGGAAAAAGGGACGACGGCAACGATGTCCCAATTTTTCAATCATTCTTTGTTGTATTGGTTGTTTTTTGTAGTTTTTGCAATTATTTCTTATTTCAGTTTCATCAAAAATTGGTCGCTCATTCCTGTCATTGGCATGATGGTTAATTTATATTTGATGACTGAATTAGGCATCGTCAATTGGGTTAGATTCTTGATTTGGTGCGCCGTCGGATTGGTAATTTATTTCATTTATGGTCATAAAAAAAGTAAATTAGCAAATCAAGAAGATTAAAAAAATTTAGCATATAAAAATCTTATAAAAATGCTACCCCCCAGTATATTTTGACTTTTTCAATAAAAAAAATCGGTTTCCCACACGTGTAGGAGACCGATTTTTTTTTATCAATATTTATT
>JBJOPA010000373.1:0-3348 GCA_046051005.1 Bacteroidota bacterium | reverse complement strand
AAAGTCTGTTTTTGACTGTTTTTTGCTTTGGAATTGGGTGTTTTTGAAATCATTGATTCTGTAATTAGATTTTTGTTTGGTTTTCGACTGATTTTAAATTTTTTATTTTATTTTATGTTTTTTAATAGAATAAAATTCTGTTTTGAAAAAATGTGATGTTTTATACCTCAAAAGTGGTATTTTTTGCAAAAAAAGGGCTTCAAGCGGATATTTTTTTTCACTTTTGTATCGAATTTTAACCGATTTTAAAATATGAAGCAACTGGGGTTGATTGGTTTCCCGCTTTCTCATTCTTTTTCTAAAAAATATTTTTCAGAAAAATTTGAGCGAGAACAGATAAAAGGCTGGCAATATGACCTTTTTCCTATCGAAAACATCGAAAAATTGACGGACATACTGGGGGGGGGGCATTTTTGGGTCGGATTGAACGTAACGATTCCGTACAAAGAAAAAATTTTACCTTTTCTCGACGAACTCAACCCCGAAGCGGCGGCAATTGGGGCAGTCAATTGTATCAAAATTATAGACAAAAAACGAATAGGTTTTAACACCGATGTGTATGGTTTTGAGCAATCGTTGTTGCGTCAGTTATCCGGAAAATTGCCTTCGGGCGCATTGATTTTTGGAACGGGCGGCGCATCAAAAGCGGTTCAGTTTGTATTGAAAAAATTAAATATTCCATTTCGCCTCGTCTCGCGCACGGGCGCGTGTACGTATGAAGATTTAACAACTGATGATATTTTTTCAAATAAATTATTAATCAATACAACGCCGCTTGGCATGTCGCCAAATGTGGAAACATGTCCGCCGCTTTCGTCGGATTTGTATGCCGCCATCGGTTCGGAACATTTTTTGTACGATTTGGTGTACAATCCGTTGACCACAAAATTTTTAGAACTCGGTAAAAAGCAAGGCGCAAATGTTCAGAACGGACTCGAAATGCTGCATCTGCAAGCAGAAAAAGCGTGGGAAATCTGGAATCGCATCGAAAATTAAAATATTTTACAAAAAAAAACAAAATTTGCTATGAAGAAAATATACAATATTCTCCTTTTCTTAGTTTTTTTATCCATAAATTTAACAGCGCAAACCATTTTTGTAAAGCCTAACGGCACGGGAAATGGCAGTTCGTGGCAACAAGCGGCGGGCAATTTGAGCGCATTGTTGCGGTCGCCGTCGGTCACAAATGGAACGCAAATTTGGGTTGCGGCAGGCACTTATTTTCCGACAACAACGGTTACAAATCGCGACGCATCGTTTGAAATTCCAAACGGCGTGCAAGTTTTTGGCGGTTTTGTGGGAACTGAAACCCAACTTTCGCAAAGAAATTGGCGGCAAAATCAAACCATTTTGAGCGGAGATATTAATCAAGATTCGGATACAACAGGAAATTCTTATAATATTGTTTATTTTGGTTTTGCAATAGATAATGCTACAATTTTAGATGGATTTACAATAAAAAATGGAAATGCTTCTAAAAACGTTGGCATCGGCGAACGAGGAAGTTCGGGCGCAGGGATTTATTTAGACGGAAAATTGACGAATAATTTTTGTAATCCGACCATTCGCAATTGTTTGTTAGAACGCAATCGCGCCAACGCACAAGGCGGCGCGGTGATTGCAAACGGCGGTTTTTCAGGTGCATGTAATGCGCGATTTTTTAATTGCGTTTTTCAAGATAATTTTTCGATATATGAAGGCGCAGCTGTGGCAGGTTACAGCTATTTTTCGGGAACGATGAATACTACTTTTGAAAGATGCGTTTTTGAAAGAAATTTATGCGATCAAGCGGGCGGTGCGATTTTTATCAACGCCATTCAAGGGTTTTCGTTGGCAAATTATATCAATTGTCGTTTTTTACACAATCAAACGCAGACTTATGGCGGTGCGATTTATAACTTAGGAAAAAATGGAATTTGTAGCCCAAATATCACAGGTTGTTTGTTCTATGACAATCGGGCTTTGTCGGCGGCGGCAATCTATTGTTTGGCTTCCGAAAGTGGACAATCTAGTCCAAACATTACAAATTGTACGATTGCATTTAATCAAGCCACAACGGGAGGAAGTATTTATTCCAACGCGGGAGAAGATTCGTCGGGCGTGGCAAATGCCGTAATTAGGAACACAATTATCTGGGGAAATACAGCCGTCATCGCGCCCGTTTTAAGAAACATTCACGGAAAACCTCGATTGGAAAATTGTATCGTTGATGCCACAAGTTGCGCAAATACGCACAGCGGAACAGGTTCGGGAACCGTTTGTAATGTTCCAAATATTTATAATCAATATCCTAACTTTAACAATCTAATGACGGGCGATTTTCATTTGCAAGCCAATTCGTTAGGAAGAAATATGGGGATAAATAATTATTTAAATCCAAATTACGTTCTCGATTTAGACAGCTTAAATCGCATTTCCGAAGGAACGGTGGACATCGGCGCGTTTGAATTTCAGCAAATGGTGGCACCCCCCAGTATTACGAGTCAACCCGTCGCCCAAACGTTGTGTGAAGGCGAAAACTTGACCCTTTCGCTGACCGCAACAGGAACAAGGCTAACGTATCAATGGCAACAAAATAATGTAAACATAACAAATCAAACGACACAAAATTTGCAAATCAACGCCATTTCGCCGCTTTTGGCGGGAAATTATATGTGTATCGTGACGGATTCTTTGAACCGACAAGTTGTTAGCAATGCAGCGACCATTGTTGTCAGAACGAAAGCAAATGTGACGGCAACGTTGAATCATCAGCCATTTCAGATAAATGAAAACGAATATGTAACGTTTAAAACTACGGTGTCAAATAATCCTGCAAACGCGAATTTAACGTATCAATGGTTTAAAAATAATAATATTCTTGCAGGAGAATTGAATGATTCTTTGCGTACCAATATTGTGAATCGGTTTGACCGTTTTAGATGTAATGTCACGACTTCGGCGACTTGTGTGGTCGCAAACGTTGTGTTAACAAATTTAGATTCTATTAATGTCATTCCGTTGCTGCATTCTATTTTGTTGCAACCAATTTCTCAAACGCTGTGTGAAGGCGAGAATTTGACGCTAAATTTGACCGCAACGGGAACAAATCGGCTGACGTATCAATGGCAACGAAATAATGTAAACATAACAAATCAAACGACACAAAATTTGCAAATCAACGCCATTTCGCCGCTTTTGGCGGGAAATTATACGTGTATCGTGACGGATTCTTTGAACCGACAAGTTGTTAGCAATGCAGCGACCATTGTTGTCAAAACGAAAGCAAATGTGACGGCAACGTTGAATCATCAGCCATTTCAGATAAATGAAAACGAATATGTAACGTTTAAAACTACGGTGTCAAAT
>JBJOPA010000372.1:0-34607 GCA_046051005.1 Bacteroidota bacterium | reverse complement strand
TCCAAGCCCCAAAATGACGAAAATGACAAACCTGATACCCTCAAACCGGGCGACACCATCGAGTTTGATTTTGGATAAATATAAAATGGTTTAAATATGATAACAGAAGGTAAAAATATTGATAAAAAGTCATTAAAGTTTTTAGAATCCAAAAATATCAATTGGAAAGAGTTGGCTAAAGATTGTGTCTGCTTTGCCAACGCACAAGGCGGTTTTATATTAATTGGAGTCGAGGATTCTGCTACGGAACCTCCACTCCACCAACTCATTTCACCAGAAAAACGCAATTTGGTAGAACAAGAAATTCGCCAAAGGACAATTAATGTAGGTATTAATGTTTCGATTTTTAAACATGAAAATGGTGCTGATGTACTCGAAATAAAAGTCTTACGTAGTGAAAAGACGATTGCCGCAACTACTGACGGACGATACTATGTACGAGTGGGCAGTTCATGTCATGCAGTAATGCCTGATGAGATTGCGCGATTAGCCGCAGAAAAAGATGCCTTTGTGTGGGAAATCCAGACTACACGCAAAGTGCCTCAAATACAATTTGACCCAAACAAACGAAGAAAATTATTAGATGCGCTACGAAAATCAGATAGAATAAGCGGATTTATCAAAGAAAAAAATGATGATGAAATTTTAGAGTACTATTTTTTACAGAGAGATGGAATATTAACCAATTTAGGTATATTATGGATTGGATTACGCAAAGACCGAGCCTTGTTACTCTATGCTCCAGCCATTCAAATAATCCGATACAATGATAGAGAAGAAAAAATTTGGAAATTAACATTAGACGACTATGAGTGTAATCCCCAAGAATTACTATATCGTGTGATGAATGATGTCCCAGACTGGGAAGAAAGTGTAGAAATCGCTGATGGAATGTTCAGAATGAATATTCACTATTTCCCGCTGCAAGTGATACGCGAATTGGTTGTCAATGCACTTGCGCACCGAATTTATACAACAAGAGGAGATATTTTTATCAATATTTACATAGACAGGCTCGAAATACATAGCCCTGGCTGTTTGCCCTATGGCGTAACTCCACAGAATATCTTAAGCCGCTCTGTTAGAAGGAACGAGCATTTATCAAAAATTTTTTACGATTTGGGGCTAATGGAACGAGAAGGTAGTGGATTCGACTTAATATATGCCAAACTGCTCTCTTCAGGTATCCCAATACCTATCGTTCAAGAAGCTGAAGACCGCGTAACGGTCACAATACAAAAACGACTTGTGGCGAAAGAAATCATAAGATTAATTCATCAAGCAACAAGTCTTTATCAATTGAAAACAAAAGAGATAATTACATTGGGTTTAATTGCACAAGAATCGTCAAGAAACGCAATGGAATTAGCTAAAATTCTCAACCAAGAAGACGAAATAGGACTTAAAAGCTGGCTGGGTAAATTATTAGAATATAAAATAATTAAATCATCAGGTAAAAAAAGAGGTACAAATTACGCGCTCAATCCAGAGTTTGTCAAACAAGTTAAGTTTTCAGAAGCTAAAACCACGCTACGAAATATTGAAAACTATACACTTGAAGCACTGATTCTAAAAGATATAGGAGCCTATCCTAAAAGTGCTTTTCGTGATATTCACAAAAGAATAGGTTTAGACATAAACACCAATAGAGTAAGAAATACGCTTAATAAATTATGTACAGAGAAAAAAATATTGAAAGACGGTATTAAAAAATCCACTAAATACAGCATTGGTAATAACGTTTAAAATTTATTGATAAAATAATGTGAAATAATTTTATTTTTTAGCAAAAAAAAATGTTAAAATTCTTAATAAATTTAATAAAACACTGATAATCAACTAATTAATCTTTAAAAAAAATGAATTAATCTTTAAAAAAAATGAATTAATCTTTAAAAAAACTCGCGCAAGCGGGAGAAAATGCTCCCCCCCAGTATATTTCGTCTATTTGTAATATTTTTCTTTTATTGAGTATCCGTAATCACGTAGAAAGGCTTCGAGTTGGGGGCGGTTGGTTCCTTTTTGAAGCGATTGCGATTCTAAATGCACAATAAAATCATGAATGGCGCGCAAAATGGCTGCACGCTCCGATTCTGGAACGGGTTCTTTTTCGAGTTTTTGTTTCTTGCGTTCTAAACTTTCTTTTGCGATGCGCAACACCGCATTTTCTGTCGGAAATTGAGCAAATAATTCTTCAATCAACAAAGCAGGAACTTCGCCTCGCGCCGCCAAATCTGCCGACAACAAGCCCCGAATGCAATAAAATACTTTTTTATACGTAAATTTTCTATCTTTTTCAATCAAGAGCAATTGACCTCGCGCCATCGAAAAATAGTGATGAAACAAGGCATAAAAATCGAAATGCCGCGTCACCGATGCTTGAAAATGCGACCAATCGGGCAGTTGATTGAAATAGACAATATGCGCACGCACCCACTCAAAAACCGTCGGATTTGACTTTGACAACAACCCAAACATTTTGTCAATATCATAGGAAACGAGGTCGAAATCGCCGTCCATGATTTCAATCAAATCGCGTTGTTTTTTAAAGTCAAAATATTGTCGTTTCGATTGCAGATGCACGCCGCGCACGTCCCAATCGCTATCAGGACTGGCAATTCCCCACAATCGGCTGCCACTTTCGACGTAAAAAAGTGGAATTTCCTCCTTGTTTTCAAATGTTTTTAAAATTTCTTCCCTCATTTTTCAAATTTTAGGCAAAAATACTGGGGGGGGCGTTTTTTTATAGAAAAATTTATTTTTTATGCTTCTTCGTAATCGTCTTCTTCGGGTTCGATTTTTCCATTAAAAATGTCTTTCATGCGACGAAAAAGTAACAATACCAATGTCCAAGAAATGAGGACGAAAACCATCACCAAGATAAAATTGGCGCGAATTTGCTCGTCTGTGACAGAATCGGGCGTAACTTTTTGATTGCTTCCAAAAAACACAAACAACGACAACGCATTGTTGAGCGCGTGAAAAAAAATCGAAACATATAAACTACGCGAATAATAAAACGTAGCACCCAAAATAATTCCCAAAAAAAGACGCGGCAAAAAACCGCTAAATTCCATGTGAAAAAACGCAAAAATAAATGCTGACGTGAGAATCGTAACAGTCGGATTTTTAATAATTCGCTGCAATTGCGTCTGAATAAAACCCCGAAACAGTATTTCTTCTGCCACCGCAGGCATAATGACGATTATAAAAAATACCAAAGATGCTTCTAAAAATGAATATGATTTTAAGGTATATTCAATCGTTTTTGCATAGGCTTCGTTGAATGCCAACATTTCGTCAGACATCGGAAACTGCAAATTTATCCAGCTGATGAAAACCGTCAACGGCAAATTGAACACAAACAACATAAAAGTTCGCAGCCAAACCAATTTTACATTCGGACGTGCAAACCCCAACGCCGCGCCCCATTGCGAGCGATAAATTATCAGTGTCGTCGCCACAGGCGGCAACAAAAACAGGCAAAACTGTTGTGCGCCCAAAACGCTGCGCATGAAATTTGCGCCACCAGTTGGTTCATTATTGCTCAAATCGAGCGCAATTTGGTTCAAATCTAGACCCAAACCCATCGCAATTGCCACCGTCAACACTTGAAAAATGATGAAAGCGGCGACAAAAAGCAACGTAAAAATAAAAAATATACGACTCGGCGACGAATGCGTTGGCACGTCAAACGGGTTCATTTCCGTAATTTTTCGATAACGCGCTTCTCTTTTTTCCTCCATGTTCATAAAAATTTTATATAAAAAAAACAACTGCATCGCGTTCGCAAATTGCAAAAGCGATGCAGTTGTTGAAACTCTTTTTGCTCACAATTCAGTTGCAAAAGTAGTTAATTATTACACATTTTTGAGCAACGAGGCTTAAAAATTGTAGGAAAAACCGATTTTTATGTCAAATGGCTCCTTCCAATCTAAATACGAATCGTTGGTCAGCGCATTGTAAGTGCCACTAAATTCGTAGCCCCAAGTCGAGCCGCCCTGCCGATAGACCAACCCAACATTGAGTTCAGGTTTTTGAATACTTTCCGTCAACAACCGTTTTGGATTATCTGGATTCAACGCATTGAGTGCGCGGGTGTAGGTTGCCTGACGAAAATCTGAATGCACATAAAAAGATTCAAAAACCTTTGCACGGGCATAAATACCGTAGCTAAAATTGATGGGTTGCGCGCTGACGTAGGAGTTAAATCCAGTTTGAAAAGTCAACCGCGAATAATCAATGCCGCCAATAATGCCCGCCATTGCCCAATTGTTGAATTTATAGCCGACCATCGGGTCTAAACGGAGGTTGAATTGCCCGCCGCCAAACGCCAAAATATTTGGGTTTAAACCAACCCCATATTGAATTTTAGTTTTCCACTCTCCTTTTTCATCGAAATATTCGTCGGTTTTGGTCGTCGTTGTTTTCGATTTCGAGGCAGTTTTAGACTTGCTTTTCGAGGTGGATTTCTTTTTTGTTTTTTTCACTTCGGGTTCAGGCGCGGGTGCTTCGACTTCTTCTTTTGGCGTTTCTTTCAATTGTGCAGAAACGATGTTTTGAAAACCAAAAAATGAAAATGCGACCAAACCAAATCGCAAAAACCACGCAAAACGATTGTTATTTTTCATATTTTTTTTAATATTTTAAGGAATTTAATAATATCTTTTCAGAAAAGTGGTTGCCTCATGCTTTTCTATAAAACACAAAACATGAGGCAAAGTTGACGAAAAAAAATTGATTTGGGCTATTTTTTTTTCAAAAAAAAATGTTTTCAACCTTTTTATTCACTTTTTGAAAAATTAGGCACGGAATCTGAATTTGGTAACACAAATAAAAAGAACTACAACTTTTTCATACTATTAAGACGCTTGAAAATAGGAAAGTGTTGAGAAAAAAAATGATTTTAACGAAATTTTAACTTTCGGGCAATTTTGAGGCGCAAATCTTAAATAAATCTTAAAGTTTGGTTTGCGAAGCCACGTTTTTCCATGTGAGAACGTCTTTGTAAAAGATAGTTGAAAAATAATTTTGATAATTGAGTTAAAACGCTGAATCGGCTTGGTTTCGATTCGGCGTTTTTTGTTTTTTTTGCAGAAATAACAACGCAATTCCAGTTTTTTAAAAAAAATTATTTAAAAAAATATTTAGTTAGTGTATCAAATACACTACCTTTGCGGTGTTTTTTGAAAAAAAAAGCCCCCCCCCAGTATAAAAGCCCATTTTCGCGCTTTTTCTGTTTAAAATTTAGAAAATCAATAAATATGTCGAGCATAAAAGAAATTAAACGAATAGCGGTGTTCACTTCTGGCGGCGATTCGCCGGGCATGAACGCGGCGGTGCGGGCAGTTGTACGCACGGCATTGCATTACGGAATTACAGTTTATGGCATCAAACAAGGCTACGACGGCATGATTCGCGGCTTATACGACCGTCTCGAATCGTCGGACGTTGCCAATATTATCCAACGCGGCGGCACGATTCTAAAAACCGCCCGCAGCATGGAATTTATGACCGTCGAAGGTCGCCAACGCGCTTACGACCATTTGGTTGACCATGAAATTGATGCCGTCGTTGCCATTGGCGGCAACGGAACTTTCACGGGCGCAAAAGTTTTTATGGCAGAACACGACATTCCATTCATCGGTTTGCCGGGAACGATTGACAATGACCTCTACGGAACCGATTTCACCATCGGTTTCGATACCGCGCTCAACACTGCGATGGAAGCAGTGGACAAAATCCGCGACACCGCCGAAGCCCACGACCGCCTTTTTTTCGTAGAAGTAATGGGCAGACACGCGGGATTTTTGGCATTGCACTCTGCCATTAGTTCGGGTGCGGGCGGCGTTTTGGTGCCAGAACACGAACGCAGCAGCGACGACCTCATCGTTCACCTAAAAGCTGCCGCTAAACGGAAGAAAAAATTGTTTCGCATCATCATTGTTGCCGAAGGAAACAAAGAAGGTGGCGCAGCCGTCATTGCAGAAAAAGTAAAAAAACAAATGCCCACAATGGACGTAAAAGTGACCGTCATTGGGCATTTGCAGCGCGGTGGTTCGCCGAGTAGTCGAGACCGAATTTTGGCATCGCGACTTGGTTTTGCGGCGGTCGAGGCACTTCGGAATGGCATTTCGGGCTGCATGGTCGGCACCATTCAAGGGAGTGTCACCTACACGAGTTTCGACGAAGCCATCAACAATATCAAAACCGTTGACCAAGATATGATAAAAATGGCAGAAATATTATCCGCTTAAAAACGGCTTTTTCTGTTGGAAATATTCAAAAAAGTTGCTCATGCGTTGCGTATGAGCAACTTTTTTTTGATAATTTTTGAATCTATGATCCATTGGACGTTTTGGGAGGCTCTGATACTGGGGGGGGGCATTTTTTTACCCAAAAACAAGTTCATGTGAGGGTTCGACAATTATTTAACGCACAATTCGGGCTGGAAAGGATTTAAATTTCTATATTTGCATCAAATTTATATTTTAATCCGATTTTAATTCATATTATTATTCTAAAAGTATATTTCTAAAAACATGACACCAGAAGTTTCTATTTTCAATAACGATTCTGAAAAATTTTTATACGATTATCTCAACAATGCTTCTCCAACAGGTTTTGAAGCAAGTGGACAAAAAATTTGGCTCGACTATTTAAAGTCTTATACCGACGAATGGCATCTTGACAACTACGGCACCGCCTACGCCGTCATCAGCCCTAAAAAGCAATATCGTGTCGTCATTGAGGCGCATTCTGACGAAATATCTTGGTTTGTGCATCATATTTCGGAAGACGGTTTCATTGGCGTGGTGCGCAACGGCGGCTCTGACCACATCATTGCGCCGTCGAAACGGGTGAATATCCACACCAAAAAAGGCATCGTGCGCGGTATGTTTGGCTGGCCCGCCATTCATGTTCGACAAGGAAAAGATGCCGCTTTATCGCCTGACCCTGACAATATTTTTATTGACATTGGGGCAAAAAACAAGGAAGAGGTGTTGGCAATGGGCGTTCATGTGGGTTGCGTGATTACGTATCCCGACGAACTCGAATTTGTGAACAATCAATGGTTTTGTGGACGTGCGCTCGACAATCGAATGGGTGGTTTCATGATTGCCCAAGTTGCACGCTTGCTAAAAGAAAATAATATCGAGTTGCCTTTTGCGCTTTATATCGTCAATTCGGTGCAGGAAGAAGTCGGCTTACGCGGTGCGGAAATGATTGCGCAGAGCATCAAACCACACGTCGCGCTTGTCACCGATGTGACGCACGACACGGCTACGCCGCTCATGTCTGCCAAAAAACACGGCGATGTACGCGGAGGACGCGGTCCGTCCTTGACTTACGCGCCAGCGGTGCATAACAAATTTTTAGATTTGATTATCGAAACCGCCGAAGACAACCAAATTCCGTTTCAACGGCAGGCGGCTTCGCGTGCGACGGGGACGGATACCGATGCTTTTGCGTATTCCAATGGTGGCGTTGTGTCGGCACTCATTTCGTTGCCCTTGCGCTACATGCACACGACGGTCGAAATGGCGCACAAAGAAGACATCGAAAATACCATCAAATTGATGTACGAAGTTTTATTAAAAATTGAAAAAAATCATAATTTTAAATATTTCTAAAATAAAAAGCCCTCGCACAAACATAAAGTTTTGTACGAGGGCATTTTGTACTGGGGGGTAATTTTTTCATCGCCTTTCGGCATAAAAATGATCGCAGCGAACGCGAATGGTGTCTCCCGAATAGAAACGTTGCGTCTGACTGGGGCGTGTGGAAACAAATGTGCCTTGAAACCGACCCGTGACGATGCCTTTTACGGAATCAAAACTTTCAATAAACAAACGACATTCGGGCAAGTGCGTTTTGATTCCCCCGATGCCATAATCGGAATAGGCAAGTCCAAATCTAACAGAAGTCGTATCACAAATCGCACCTTGATTGCCCAACGCGATTTCGCCGATTTTATTCGTCGGAATCCCTGAAAAATGTACAGATTCACGGAGCGAATCGGTTTTTTGGGCAGTATGGCTAAGCGATAAACTATAGCGCATTGGGCAATCTTGTCGCCAAGTTACGTCCACCAACATACCCGAAACGGGCAGGTTTTTACCGTCAATAGAACTGCCCGACACCAAACCCACAGGCACGCGAGGTGGCGACGGCGGCAGTGGTTCTGGTTCTTCTCTCTCTAACGGTTGGCAGCCTCCAATGATAAAAAACAGTCCATAAAAAATGTATTTTTTCATATTCAATTTCGTTTTATCCATGAAATAATATACAAATATACACTATTTTCGATAATT
Organism: Bacteroidota bacterium; assembly: GCA_046051005.1. Classification (GTDB taxonomy): domain Bacteria; phylum Bacteroidota; class Bacteroidia; order Chitinophagales; family Saprospiraceae; genus JAAFJT01. Next base: position 26,292 of record JBJOPA010000372.1, on the reverse strand, counting down.
ATACTGGGGGGGGCTATTTTGCATCAAAAATTTTAAAATATTCTTCAAAAAATACCCGATTTAAAATTTTTCATTTCTCAAAATTATTTAAACAAAGTTAAATAAAAATTTCCTTATTTAACTTTAACGCTGCAAAGTTAAATAAAAAATTTCTTATTTAACTTTAACGCTGTAAAGTTAAATAAGAAATGTCGTTTATACTGGGGGGGTAAATTTTCAAATCGTTTCAAATCCATCACCACATATATTTTTTCAAAAAAAAAATTCCGCCACGCAATGTTATCGCGAGGCGGAATTGTATTTCCAAAAATATATAAAAAATCTTAACTTTCCAATGCAGCGGCTCCGCCCACAATTTCCGACAATTCTTTCGTAATTGCTTCTTGACGCGCTTTATTGTACGTAATTTTCAAGGTTTTCAAAATTTCGTTGGCATTTTCGGTCGCTTTGTCCATCGCGGTCATGCGTGCGCCATGCTCAGAAGCCTGCGTATCCAACAAAAATTTGTAGAACGTAGTTTGCAAAATACTCGGTACGATTTCGCTCAACAATTCCGCTTTTGAGGGTTCAAAAACATAGTCGGCACGTTTTTTCGACGTTTCTCCTTTTTTCGATTCCATTTTTGCGACGGGCAAATATTGCTCGGTTTCAGCAAATTGCATCGCTGCATTGCGGAAACGGGCATAACTGACGGTCACTTTGTCGTATTGTTTGGTTTCAAAAGCGTCCATGAGTTTTTGCGCGGCAGCGGCGACACTGTCAAATTCTATATTGGCATAGAGTTCAACATAGTCACTTGGCACATTGCAATCGGCATAACGCTTGCGAAAAATATCATAACCTTTTTTACCAACACACAAAATGGTTAATTTTCCATTTTTGCGCACTTCGGCAAACTCGGTTTCGATGGTCGCTATTGCCGATTTGATGACGTTTGTATTAAACGCGCCACACAAACCGCGATTGGAAGTCACGACCACTACGCAAGCCGATTTAACGTCGCGTTGTTGTCCGAAAACCGTTTCAGCATCGCCGTCCAAATTGCTTAAAATATTAGAAAGCATTTGATTTTGCTTGTCAGCAAAAGGGCGCATTTGCGTAATCGCACCTTGTGCGCGACGCAATTTTGCAGCCGAAACCATTTTCATGGCTTTCGTAATTTGTTGCGTCGAAATTACCGAAGTAATTCGACCGCGTATTTCTTTAAGATTTGCCATTTCGCTAATCGCTTAAAAAATTATTCTTCGTAGAAAATTTTAAAAATTAACTTTTTTATTACTCAAAAAAAGTCAAAAATTTCAATTTTCGTTTAAAAATAAAATCTTACCGCCCCCCCCCAGTATAAACAGCAAAAAAAACGCATTTTCAAGCAATTTATACTGGGGGGAAGGCAATAAAACATCTATTTAAAAAATTACTTCATCACTTACAATTCAATTGGGCAATTATTTCATCTGACCCACGAGTTCCGCAGCAAGTGCTTTCACGGTGTCGAGGTCAGCGTTGTCTAATTTACCTTTGCGGAAATTGGTCAAAATGTCTTTGTGACGCGCATCGAGTGCTTGATAAAACATTTCTTCAAATTCTTTAACTTTGTTAACGGGCAAGTTGCGCAACAAATTATTGGTTCCAACGAACATTGCCGCTACTTGTTTTTCAACAGTAATTGGCGAATATTGTGGTTGTTTCAACAATTCTACGTTGCGTGCGCCTTTGTCCAAAACGCCTTTGGTTGCTGCATCGAGGTCAGAACCAAATTTTGCGAAGGCTTCCAACTCACGGTATTGTGCTTGGTCGAGTTTCAACGTACCCGAAATCTTTTTCATGGATTTGATTTGCGCATTACCACCTACGCGAGACACCGAAATACCTACGTTGATAGCTGGGCGAACACCCGCGTTGAACAAATTAGATTCCAAGAAAATCTGACCGTCTGTAATCGAAATTACGTTGGTCGGGATATAAGCCGAAACGTCACCCGCTTGGGTTTCGATGATAGGCAATGCAGTCAACGAACCGCCACCTTTTACGATACCTGCTTTTTTCAAAGAATCAGGCAAATCGTTCATTTGGTTTGCGATTTCGTCATTTGCGATAACTTTTGCTGCACGTTCGAGCAAACGCGAGTGCAAATAGAATACGTCACCCGGATAAGCTTCGCGTCCTGGCGGACGACGCAACAACAACGAAACCTCGCGATAAGCCACCGCTTGTTTCGACAAATCATCATAAATAATCAATGCAGGACGACCTGTATCGCGGAAAAATTCGCCAATCGCTGCACCTGCAAATGGTGCGTAGAACTGCATCGGAGCAGGTTCCGCAGCCGAAGCAGCAACGATAGTCGTATAAGCCATTGCGCCGTTTTCTTCCAACGTTTTAGCAACTTGCGCAACGGTTGAAGCCTTTTGACCACATGCTACGTAGATGCAGTAAACGGTTTCGCCACGCTCGTGAAATTCTTTTTGATTGATGATGGTGTCAATCGCAATTGCGGTTTTGCCAATTTGACGGTCACCGATAATCAACTCCCGTTGACCACGACCGATTGGAATCATCGCGTCAATCGCTTTGATGCCCGTTTGCAATGGCTCGTTTACAGGCTGACGATAGATAACGCCAGGTGCTTTGCGTTCCAATGGCATTTCATAGCGCGTGCCAGTGACTGCGCCTTTGCCATCAATCGGCAAACCGAGTGTGTTGACAACGCGACCCACCAAACCTTCGCCGACTTGAATAGACGCAATGCGACCTGTGCGACGCGCCGTTGCACCCTCGCGGATACCGTCCGAGTCACCCAACATTACCACACCGACGTTGTCTTCTTCCAAGTTCAACGCGATGGCTTGCGTGCCATTTTCAAATTCAACCAACTCACCTGCTTGAACACTGTTCAAACCATAAACGCGAGCGATACCGTCGCCCACTTGCAATACTGTTCCAACTTCTTCCAATTGCGCGGCTGTCGAAAAGCCAGACAACTGTTGCTTCAATATTGCCGAGATTTCTTCGGGTCTTACCTCCACCATTTTTTTCTCGATTTTATATTTGAGTTAAAAAATTTTTAATTAAAATTGCTGATGAAATAACTTAATTATATAAAAATGCCCACCCCCCAGTATATCGAGGCAAAAAAGCACTTTTTTTAGTTAAACTGTACCGTGTTTTTCGATTTTACTGTCATATAAATTGACAGAAAACTCTTTGCGCAAGCCCTTGATTTTTGAAGCAACGCTTGCGTCGTAGCGTTTGTCGCCGTATTCGACCACAAAACCGCCAATCAAATCGGGGTTAATCGCCGTTTCGATGTCCACATTTTTAGCCGTCGAAGTAGCGAGTTGAAAGCGTTGACGAATCTCTTCCACCGCCGCTTCGCTCAATGGAGCCGCCGAAGTGATTTTGATAGTCGTGATTTGCTGCATCGCTTGATATTGCACCAACAATTCGTTGGCAATTTCAGGCAACACATTTTCCCGATTTTTAGAGATACAAAGTTTCATAAATCCTTTGGTGGTTTCGTCGAAACTACCAAAAAGTTTATCAAAAATCATATTCTTTTTGTCCGCCGAAATAATGGGACTGCGCAACAACGCCGCGAGGTCTTTATTTTTGGCAGCTTCTACAAAATATTGTACGTCGCCCACCACGCTTTGCAATGCGCCGCGCTCCTGTGCGAGTTCCATCAAAGATTTGGCATAACGCCCTGCTACTCTCGACATTTTTTTTGACGATTTAAATTTTTATAAAAACCAAAATGGATTTATAAAAAAAATTAATTCAATGTAATTTCTTTTGCCAATTTGTTGACAAAATCAACTTGTGACGGGTCGCCTTTCAATTCTTTACGCAACACTTTTTCCGCAATATCCAATGCCAACATGCCTGCTTGATTTTTTACATCTGTCATCGCTTGTTGTTTGATATTATCAATTTCAGCGATGGCACTGTTCATAATTTTTTGCGCTTCGGCTTTGGCTTGGTCTTTTGCTTCGCCGATGATGCGGTCTTTTTGTTCTTTTGCTTCTTTCAACATTACCGAACGTTCTTCTTGTGCTTTGCGCAACAAGGCTTCGTTTTCAGACTGTAAATTTTGCATTTCGGCGCGTGCTTTGTCGGCAGCCGCCAAAGATTCTGCAATACCAGCCTCGCGCTCGTGTAAAGCGTTTACGATTGGTTTGAATGCAAATTTGCCCAACAATGTGGCAAAAACAAGAAAAATCAAGACCGTCCAAATGAATAATCCAAAATCTGGATCTATAATACTCGCAAGGAACACCATAACTTATTATTTTTTTTATTTTTAATAAAACATAAATTCTTTCATAAAAAAGCCAAAAAAATCAAAATTGGGCTTTTATACTGGGGGGGGATAATTTTTTAATTTTTTTTCCTGAAAAATATTCCGAGCCGTCAACCAACCGTTAACGGCTTCAGAATTTTTTTTTTTCAGATAGGTCGAAACTACTAGCTAATAAGCGCAACAACTACCGCGAACAATGCAACCGCCTCAACAAACGCCGCAACGATCAACATGTTAGAACGGATATCATTTACCGCTTCTGGTTGACGAGCAATTGCTTCCATGCCTTTGCTACCAATCAAACCAATTCCGATTCCTGCGCCAATCGCAGCCAAACCTGCACCAATACCTGCCATAATTTAAAAAATTTAAATATTATTAAAAAATTATTTACTACTAAAAAAATTAATGATGTGCTTCTTCGTGATGATGCTCTTCGATAGCCGCACCAATGTAAGAGGCAGTCAAAATTGTGAAAATAAACGCTTGGATAAACGCCACAATCAACTCAATTACACTCAAAAACAAGGTAAACGGAACTGCCACAGCTGCACCAGCCGTTGCCCCACCAATGCTTTTGCCTGCATTGCCAAACACAAAAATCAAGGAAACCAATGCCAAAACGATGATGTGACCCGCCGTGATGTTCGCAAACAAACGAATCATCAAAGAAATCGGTTTCGTGAAAACACCCAAAAACTCAATCGGAGCCAAGAATATTTTCATCGGAACAGGCACGCCCGGCATCCAAAAAATGTGTTTCCAATAATCTGCCTTGCCGTTCAAATTGGTTACCAAAAAGGCAATCAACGCCAACGCGCAAGTCACTGCAATATTTCCCGTTACATTCGTACCAAACGGAGCCAACGGAACCAAACCCATGAGGTTGATGGTCAAAATAAAAAAGAAAACAGTCAACAAATACGGCAAAAATTTCATGTATTTTTCCCCAATCATTGGTTTTGCCACCTCGTCGGTGATGAAAACAATCACAGGCTCGAAAAACGATTGAATACCTTTGGGAGCTTGACCTGCCCGTGTTTTGTAGCCACGCGCCGCCGTTGTAAACAAAAAGAACAACAACAATCCAGCTACCAACATCGTGAAGACGTTTTTAGTAATCGAAAAATTGACAAACGAATTGCCCGATTCCAAAAAACTCATGGCACTTTCGAGTTCATATTTTTTGCCGCCGACGCTTACGCTCTCGACATCTTTTCCGTCTTGTTTTGCATGTTCAACGTAGTGTTTTTCGTCGCCATGTGCGTGAACCACATCGAGCGCAATTTCGCCCGACGGCACATTGCCCTTGATGCGTTTGACGGTTCCATGATCGCTCACAAACCCATCAAAACCCATCGTACCGTGATGAAAAACAGAAGACATGAAAGTTTTGAAACCTGCACCCGTTTTGTCATATAAAATACATGGCAACGGAATCGTTACATCACCCCACAAGTGGTATTCCGAAGCATCTTTGATGTGATTCATGATGTTTTCGGTCGGCGAATAAACTTCTTCGGCGTGCGCGCCGCCCGTGTGGGCTGGGTCGTGCTGCGCTTCGGGCGTGGGAGCGTGAGGGGCGGTGGGTGTATGTGCGGGTGGGGTCGTCGGATTATCGTGATGTTGAGCCACCGTTGCGGTCGCCAAAATCATCGAAAAAGCAAGGAATCCGATAAATTTCTTTATCATCGTATATAGATTTTTATATATTTTCTGAAAAACAGCGCAAATTTAAACCCTTTTCGTCGGTTAAAAAAGTGTTTTCCAAAATTTTTTCTAACTATTTGACAAATTTTATAGAAAAATGATGTGTTTTTGGATAGAAATTTAATGTTTTTTTCTTTCAAATTGGCTATTTTCAATGGTTCAAGTTTTTGGTTGACAATATTTTTATCAAAAATAACATTGTTTTACAAATTTTTATTTCGTCGCACTTTTACATATTTTTTTTTTCAAAAATTATGGAAACGTGGAATAAATCGGTTTTTATGCCTATTTTTTTTTCAAAAATTATAGAAAAAATGCCCCCCCCCAGTATCCAACCGTTTTTTTGACGTTTAAATGACCGCTTTAACACTTTTATTTTTCAAAAAGCGGGTACAGCATTTTATTTTTTCATAATTTTGCAAAAAAAATATTTGATGTTTTTAATGCCCTCGCGTTAAACCAATCCTTTGGCGATGCGTCAAACTTTTTTTAAAAAATTATCAACGTTTCTACTTTTTCACTAACCATCTCTCCCCCCCAGTATCAACGCCGATTTTTGAGTCGGAATTGAAGAAAAACGAACCATTCTACATACCATTTTCTAAATATTTTTTAAAAAAGAAAATTTTTTCGATATATGAGTAATATCGCAACTAAAACTGCAAAACGTACTTCAGCTGCTGCTGTGGCAGGCTTAACGCCTTACACGGGTACGTTTGGCAGAGAGCAAATCATTCATTTGCTCAAACGCACCATGTTTGGTGCAAAACCGAGCGATGTCGCGTTTTTTGAAACCCGAACGCTGCAACAAACGCTCGATATTTTGCTTGCGCCGTCGCCCGTACCCGCGACAACGCCAGTCAAGCACTATTTTCCAATCCCCAATAATACGACGACTGCCGACCCAGACCCCAACATCACGCCAGGCACGGCTTGGGTAAACGACATTTGGGGGCAATTGAGCGACGGCGGACGACGCGAATCCCTAAAATCTTGGTGGATTGGTCAAATGGTAAACCAAGACCGAAACATCATCGAAAAAATGGTTTTGTTTTGGCACAACCACTTTGCTACTGAACTTTCGGACGGCGGTTGGTCGAACGAAGGCTATTTTCACCACCTAAAACTCCGAGAGTTTGCGATGGGAAATCTAAAGCAATTTGTACGCGCCATCACGCTCGACCCACATATGTTGCGCTATCTCAACGGACGCGCCAATCGCAAAACGGCTCCTGACGAAAACTATGCACGCGAGTTGCAAGAACTGTTTTGTGTCGGAAAAGGCGCAGGTTCGGGCTACACGGAAGACGACGTGAAAGCGGCTGCACGCTTGTTGACAGGTTTCAACATCGTCAACACCAATCCGACGGCACTTCCGCCGGTACCCCAACCGACGTATTCCTTCACGTTGGGGCAACACGACACGACGGCGAAACAATTTTCGGCATTTTACGGCAATCGACTCATCGCGGGGCGCAACACCGCCACCGCAGGCGAAGACGAATTGACCGATTTGCTCGACATGATTTTTGCAACCAGCGAAGTGGCAAAATTTATTTGTCGAAAACTTTATACGTATTTCGTTTATTACGACATCACGCCGATTGTGGAAACAACGGTCATCGAGCCTTTGGCGGATTTGTTTAGACAAAATGGCTATCAAATCAGACCGATTGTAGAAACGTTGTTGAAATCTGACCATTTCTTTGAAGTCGGTCAAAAAGGTTGCGTCATCAAATCGCCGATGGATTTTGTCGTCGGCGCGGTACGCGAATTTGGCAACGACCTTTCGACTTCCGATTACACACAATATTATTCGTTGTGGAGAAATTTGGTGTCGCAGGTCAGCAATCAAGGTCAAAATCTAGGCGACCCACCGAATGTAGCAGGTTGGCAAGCCTATTATCAAATCCCACTTTTCCATGAAATGTGGATAAATACCGACACCTTGCCCACGCGCATGAAGTGGATGAACGGTTATTTGGGAAGCATTACGCTCGCAAAACTCTCGCAAACTGCCGTTGCGTCGTTTGTTGTAAAACCCGATTTTTTAGGTTTTACAAGCAGTTTTGGCACAAATGCCGCCGCAACGGACACGTTGACCAACAGCGCATTGCAGATTTTGTATCGAATGGACGTGACGCAACGCCAAAAAGACGTGTTCAAAGCCATTCTCGAAAATCGCGTCACGACGGCGGGAACTTGGGCGGCTTTGTGGGCAACCTACGTCTCAACCCCCACGAACACCGTCAACACGACCGAAGTGTATGCCCGTTTGTTGCGCTACTATCGCGCCATCACAACGTTGCCAGAATATCAATTGTCATAAAAAAATATTTTTCTAAAAAATATCCAAAAAATGCCCCCCCCCCAGTATATTCGGCATTTTGAAGGCTTTTTTTAGAAAAAAACAAGACCATTGTATTTCTGAATTTTTTGAAAAAAACTCTTGATTAAAAAATCAAATTGTTTTCTCAAAAATATTTTTTTTCTTTATAAAATTAAAAGAAAAATGGATTTGAGAAAATAATTTTTTAAAATAAAAAAAAATGGAAAGACGTAACTTTCTGAAAAAAGCAGCTTGGGGCGCGGTGATGCCAAACCTCATCAACGGGCATCACGTTTCGGCAGTAGGCTTGTCGCCTTGGCTCGAATCGTTGACCAATACGGCAGTTGAAACCGACCACGTATTAGTCATCATACAAATGTCGGGCGGTAACGACGGCTTGAACATGGTGATTCCGCTCGACCAATACACCAATTTGGCAGCCGCACGGGGCAACGTTTTGATAAACGACACCCAAGTATTGCGCCTCAATGGAGTCACGAATACGGGTTTGCACCCCGCGATGACAGGCATGCGCGACCTTTTCAACGAAGGCAAATTGCGTATCATACAATCGGTGGGCTACCCGACTCCCAACTTTTCGCACTTTCGTGCCACCGACATTTGGTTGTCGGCTTCCAATTCTACCGAACAATTGTATAGCGGTTGGGTAGGTCGTTACCTCAACACCGAATATGCCAACTATCCTGCGGGCTATCCAAACACCGTGATGCCCGACCCATTGGCGATTCAAGTCAGCACCAGTTTGGCGGCTTTGATGCAAGGACCCGTCGTGGGCATGGGCGTGACCATTCCAAACGACCCGTCTAATCCTTATTTGATTGACCCCACTTATCCAGACCCTGCGCCAAGCGGCAATGCAGGCAAAGAATTGGCATACATTCGCACCGTAGCGCGCCAAACCCGCAGCTACAACGACATCGTGAAATCGGCTTATGCGGCGGGCGGACCGCCTGCGGCAAATGTGCCATATCCAGCAGCAGCAGCGCGAAATGGTCTTGCAGAACAGCTCAAAACCGTAGCGCGACTCATCAAAGGCGGCTTGAAAACCCGTGTTTACATCGTCAATACTGGGGGGTTCGATACGCACTCGGGTCAAGTGGACACCAATGACCACGCCATCGGCACACACGCCAATTTGTTGAAAACCGTTTCAGATGCCGTTTTTGCGTTCCAACGCGATACGGAATCGCGTGGCATTTCAGGTCGCGTGCTGGGCATGACGTTTTCGGAATTTGGTCGTCGCATCAAATCGAATGCAAGTTTAGGAACAGACCATGGCGCGGCGGCTCCGTTGTTTGTTTTTGGCGAGCGTTTGTTTGGCGGCGTGTTGGGCAGCAGCCCTACCATCAACGCAACGACGGGCGTGAACGACAACATCATTATGCAATACGATTTCCGTTCCATCTATGCGTCTATCTTGAAAGATTGGTTCTGCGTGCCAGACCAAACCATTGATTCGGCAATTATGTTGCGCAATTTTCAACGATTGCGGATTGTCAATTCGCCCAATTGTATCACGCCGACGCACGAAATCAATCAAAAAGCAGGCTTGACACTCGTTTCGGCGTATCCAAATCCATTCGACTGGGCAACTACGATTGAATTTGAATCTTTTGGCGGTTTTGCGATGGTTCAGATTTTTGATGTGTCGGGTCGCGTGATTGCGACACCAGCAAAAGGAGAATTTGCACCCGGAAAATACAAAGTACGTTTTGAGGCTCCAAATTTGGCGGCGGGCGTTTATTATGTCCGTTATGAAAATGAGGATTTGCAACAAGTCAAACCGTTGGTAAAAGTTCAATAAAATTTTTATTGCTAATTTTAGAATACAAAAGCCTCATGCGCGTGCGCATGAGGCTTCTTTTTTGATTTTTTTGATTTTTAAAAATTCTTTTTTTTTATTGAATCAACAATTCTTCGCCGTCTGTTTTTTTTCTTTTAAAATCTAATTTTAAAGAAATGATATTTGAATAATTGACTTGCGAAACGTTGCCGATATTGGTCAATGCATAATCAATCGTCAATCTGCCGACGCGCAAACCAAGCCCTAAATTGGGTTGAAATTCGAGGTCTTTTTTCGTCGGGTCGTCAATGCGTTTAAAGCGTTGAAAAGTTCCTGCGCCTACGCGAAGCCATAGAAAATTTTGATAACCCAATTCTAAACCAAATTTTGGGTCAATACTCAATGCGCTCGAACTCAACAACGTATTCCGTTGTCCGTCGGTGGTCACGGTGGCATCGGCTTCGGCATTGAGGTCATAATTTGCATTGAATTTGTGGCGATAATTTGCCCCAAACACCAGCGTTGGGCGCGTAATTTCAACGCCGCCCTTTGGAATGGCGTTGCCTGTGTTGGTAAAAACCCGTTTTTCTTCGTCGGTCAGCGTTGCCGTCCAAGCGTTGTAAGTGGTCGTCAGGTCGCGTCCGACGGCGGCAAACGTCCAATTTTTAGCGCGGTAACGCATACTCAAATCAACGCCAACGCCCCACGCGCCTGCAAATTGCCCAATCACACGGCGAATTACTTTCAGATTGCCGCCCACACTCAAATTGGGATTGCGCATTTTTTGGGCATAACTCACCAAAAACGCATAATCGGCAGCCGAAAAAGCGGTGACGTTGTTGTAATTAATGCTTCCATCAGCCGCAACGAGGTTCAACGTATTTGGAATATTGTCAATACCTAAACGGATAAATGAAAAGCCAACGGAGCGTTTTTCGCCCAAAGATTTGGCGATTCCTAGAAAATCGTATTGCGCAATGCCTGCAAACCATTCGGCGTGCATGGCTCCGATTTGAAGCGGATTTTTGATGTCCGTCAGCGCGGCGGGGTTCCAATAACTCGAAAAAACGTCGTTGCCGCTTGCCGAAACTGCGCCCGAAAGCCCATGCGCCCGCGCACCAACACCGATGCTTAAATATTCGTTGCTATATTTTTGAGCCGTTGCAGATTGAACCGCCAAACCCAAAAAGGCAGTCAACGCAATTGATTTTGTCATTTTTTTTATCATTTTTTTCATTTTTTTTCAAAAAAACTGTCGGATACTGGGGGGGGGCTATTTTTTTTAAAATTTTCTATTCTGAAACGATTTACGGATTGATGAATGTACTTCGTTGCGCAAAATTAACATTTTCTATTATTTTCTTTCCTCATTTTTTTTTGATGAATTGTCAAAATTTTTAATCATAAAAAATAATCATATCAAAAAGATTTTCAAAAACGGGGGCAAGGTAATGACTTTTTCAAAAAATATTTTAAACTTTTTTAACTTTGTGGAGTCAAAAAAGAACGAAGCTACTGTTTCGACAACCATCAAAAAATATTTTTTTTACTGAAAAACGACTAAAATTACGTGGTGCAAAAAATGACCGATGCAGACCAAGATGCGCAAATTTTGGCGTTACTCGCCGTTCCAAAAACCTACGAAATGGGTTTTCGGCTCTTGATGACGCGCTATCAAGTGCCATTGTATCGGCACATTCGCCGACTCGTGGTCGAACACGAAGACGCTGACGATGTTTTGCAAAACACATTTGTCAAAGTTTTTCGCAACATCGAGCGATTCGAGGGCAAATCTAAACTTTTTACGTGGCTCTATCGCATTGCGACCAACGAAGCCATCACGTTTTTGAACGCCAAAAATCGGCGCGACACCGACACCATTGACGACCCAAATCACGCCCAAATGAGCGCGAAATTGAGAGCCGATGCGTGGTTTGACGGCGACGAATTGCAAATTAGATTGCAAACCGCCATCGCGACATTGCCCGAAAAACAGCGAATTGTCTTCAATTTGCGTTATTTTGAAGAAATGCCCTACGAAAAAATGTCCGAAATTCTCGAAACTTCGGTCGGCGCGTTGAAGGCTTCGTATCACCACGCCGTCAAAAAAATTGAAGCGTTTTTTGAAGAAAAAAAAGATTAAAAAAAAATTGAAATGGATAATAAATTTTTAGAAAATATGGATTCGGAAGTGCAACTTGAATTGCAGGATTTATCGCCCACCCTCGCCCGCGTACGCAACGCAACGGCGGCGGCTGACGGCTTCAAAATGCCCCCCCCCCAGTATTTCGACCATTTTTTTGAGCAATTACAATTGGAAGACGACGAAAGCCTGTTGCTCGAATCGTTGAAAAACGATGCGCCGCCACAGGACGGTTTCAAAACGCCCGAAGGTTATTTTGACGGGTTGAACGAAAAAGTTTTGGCAAAAATAGCCCCCCCCCAGTATCCAGCCGAAAAAAAGACCCAAAATTGGAATTGGAGACGCAACGCCCTTCGCGTAGCAGCAGCGGCAGCCATCGCAACCACCGTTTTTGTGGGTGTTGATAAGTGGAAAACGCCAACGGAAAATGTTAAAAATGGTGAAATTATAGTCAATAACGCCATTCCCAATATTCAAAATGTGGAAAACGGAGTTGAAAACCAAGCAGAAATCAACAAAAATGTGGAAAAGTCTGCAAAACCAAACAACAATGTGGAAAACGTGGAAAATGTTTCAAAAAACAATTCCGTCGTTTCAAGTCAAGTTGAAAAAACGGGATTGAATGCGCCAATTGCGTCCGTTGCCGCGTTGTCAAAAATAGACGTAGATTCAGAATTGGACAAAATTTTAACCGATTTTGAAGGCGATGAAGCCGATTTGCAAGAGTCATTGCAGCTTTCGGACGAAGAACTTCAACTCGTTGTCGAAGAAAATGGAAACGGAATTTAATAATATTTTTTTATATTTAACTACTTCAATTATAGAAAAAAACATAACATTTAATTTAAAATCATGATACAGTACATTAAAATCTTATTCATTTTTGCAGGCGTTCTCGTCGTCAACAGCCTTTCGGCACAAGTGCCGCCGCCGCCGCCTGCTGACAAAATGGCAGCCCAAAACCCCGACAAACGCGACCGATTGCGGGAGCGCATACGGGCGCAACACGCGGCATTCATCACCCAAAGATTGGAGTTGACGGAGGGTGAAGCAGTTTTGTTTTGGCCCATTTTCAACGAGTTCGAGGCGAAAATGCAGGCGGCGCGCAAAGCCGCAAAACCAAGCATGGAAATCGAAAAAATGACCGATGCCGAAGCAGAAAAAGCCATGAACACAGACCTCGACCGCCAAATTCGAGAAATTGAGCTGAAACGCGAATATATTCAAAAATTGAAAAAAGCCGTTTCTGTCCATAAAATAGCAAAATTGCATCGCGCCGAACGCGATTTCAAACTCATGATTGCCAAAAAAGTGCAGCAAAAACGCGACAAAAAAGGAGACGACAACAGACGTTTTCCACGTCGCCCGCCGCCGCCGCCGCGAGATTAATTTTCTTTGAAATCATAAAAAAACTCGATACCACTTTTTCAAGTCGTATCGAGTTTTTTTTATTCGTATTTTAAAACAAAAACTTACAATTTTGCCAATTCACCTTTCAAAAAGTCAATTGCTTTCACTTCGATGCTGTCAAAATTACGCAAATCGGAAAGGTAACACGTTACATAATCGCACAAAAAGGTCAAATAAAACGCTTGTTCGACCAAATTTCTGCCCTTCGACATGATGTCCATGATGTGGGGCGTATATTGCTTGATGATGGTTTTGTTGATTTCGATGCGCATGTTGTTGCGTTCAAAATCGTCTTTGTTTCGCAAATAAATGACGGATAATTTGTCATTTTCTTCGCGCCAGCCCACGAGTTCGTTGTGGTTCATTTCTGGAATGACGTGATGCCAACACAATGCCTTCGCATTTTCGTTGATTTGCTGACGGAATCGAATCGCAACGGCTTCGTTTCGGTCGGTTGTGTAGATAATTGGCGTTTTTCCGTCCAATTTTGCAGCAATTTTTGCAGCTTCTTTTTTGGCGCGGTCTTGTTCTTTTGTCAACAATTTGACGGCTCCTTCGGTTTGCTTCAATGTTTTTGAAGAAATCAAGCCCGCTTTGTTCAACACCGCCAATTGCGAAATGATGGAATAGCCGACACACGCACGCGGCGAGGGCCAATTTGCAGGCACTTGAATGAAGTCTAAACCCAATTCTTTGGCGCGTGCAATCACTTTTCCGCCCGATGCGACGCAAACGATTTTTGCACCCGTTTTCAACAATGCGTCGAAACTGGAAAGCGTTTCTTCGGTGTTGCCCGAATAGGACGAAACGATTGCCAACGTAAATTTATTGACCGATTTCGGGATTGAATAGCCTTTGCCCACCGCAAAAGGCACTTTGAGTTCGTCTCGAACGAGTTCGTAGGCATAGTTCGCGCCGATGCCCGAACCGCCCAAACCCGACACATACACATTACGAATCGGTGATGTATGTTTGTGGAAACTAAAATTTTGACCAAGTTCCAAAGCCTCTGTCATTTGAGCGGGCAAGCGGTCAACCAAATCAATCATCTTCATCTTGAAAAATAATTTTTTTTTATTATTACTTGAAAAAAAATTTTGAAAAATTGGGCTTCTATTCGGTTAGAAATATTTTTGCTGACAAAAACGCCGCAAATTTAGGAGAAATTTCAAGAAAGAATCCTTTTTTTTCAAATTTTGAATTATTTTTGATGCTTTAATCAATTTTATGTTTTTTATCGAATCTAATAAAAACGAATATGAAAAAACAAACCCAACAACTCGGGCAAGACGGCGAACAAGCCGCCACCGATTTTTTGACCCAAAACGGACTCGCCATACTCGCCCGAAATTGGCGATTCGGACGCGCCGAAATTGACATTATCGCCCAACAAGCCGACCAAACCCTTGTTTTTGTGGAAGTCAAAACCCGCTCCGACAACACATTCGCCGCGCCACAAGACGCAGTTTCGATGAAAAAACAAGCCCTTACCATCAAAGCCGCCTTCGCCTACATGCGCGACGTGGGTCACGAATGGAAGTTTCGATTCGACATTATTGCCGTCATCAAAAAGGAAGAAAATTTTTACATCACCCACCTAACCGATGCCTTTTTTCCCGAAATTTGACCAAATATACTGGGGGGAGGCATTTTTTCAAGAAAAAAGTATTGTCAAATGTTAAAATTTACACATTTGCAAAAAAATATCCTATTTTTATTTACTTATTTTTTTTTATAGTAATCTAAACTTCGTAACAGATGAAATTAAAAATGCGTTGCCGTGACTCAATCTTCTCAATCAATTCGTTTTGTCGTTCAAAAGTAATTTTTTAACCACCAGTTAGCACGTTTCGTCTTTGTCGCGGAATGTATGCTAACTTATAATATAAACTTCTATGAGAAAGATAATATTAGTAATCATTATTCTATTACCTTTTATCGGTCGTGCGCAAAAAGTAGCGGATTTACTTAAAAATACGATAGGTCGTGTTGATATATCTGTTAATTATGGCAAAAATCGTTCATCTTATGCCAATCCGAGTTGGTTTGGAGGCGCGGATAGTTTGGTTGACCAACGAAAAAGATTAGTAACGCCGCGCATCACCAATCGTTACGGATTCGGGGCGGGGTTCGGTTTTATAAAAACTTTTCGTTACACGTAGGTATCAATTATGAAGAACGCGGTTGGTTTAGAGACTCAATGCCCATGTGGATAGGTGCATTTTCTGATGACAAAATTTACATGCGTGCGGAGTTAATTCATAGATTTGTTAGTTATCCAATCATGTTAGAATATGAAAAGGAGATTTGGAAAAAAATAAAAATTGGTTTTTCTACGGGTTTGGTAATTGCCAATCGCCGATTGTTAACAGATACGAAGTTTAGCGGATTAACCAAACAAACAGGCGTTTATGCAGCAGAAGTAACAGATGAAAAGCCATATGCGCGCTTTGACCCATATCAAAAACTTGTCCCACAAGGAAGAGGATTGATGTACATACCGCTTTATTCACGAAACAGTACAAATTATTCGATAGTTATTGGTGTAGCAGCGAAATATATGTTGACAAATTATTTGTCATTAAATTTTAAAACAAATTATCAATTAGGAGTGAGTACGCTTAAAAGTTGGCGAGAGTTCGATTATATTCGGCACGAAGTGTATTCAGGTTTGATAGAATTGAGTTATAGTTTAAGTCATTTGACGGGTAGGAAGGAATAAAATTTTAAGACATAAACCCGCCCTTCGCGCATTGCAAAGGGCGAGTTTTGTCTTCAAATGACCAAATATACTGGGGGGGGGCATATTTCTTATAAAAAATTATTCTTAATATATTTTTATTGAGAAATCAATGTTTTATGAACCATTTCGGCGCAATTTCTGCCTTCTGCAATGGCATTGACGACGAGTGATTGACCCATTTTTGCATCGCCACAGGCATAGACGCGGGCGTGTGTGGTCGCATAATTTTTGGTCTCGATGTTGCCGCGTGCGTCGGCTTTCAATCCCAATTGTGTTATCAATCCATGCGGATTTGGCTTTGAAAATCCAATCGCTAAAAACACATAATCGGCAGGAATAATGCGCAATGAATTTTTGACTTCGGCAAACGTGTTGCGTTGTTCGATGTCGTTCCATTCCCATTCGAGTTCTACGATTTCTACGCCCGTCAACACGCCATTTTCGCCCACAAAACGCTTGGTTTGCACGCTAAATTGACGGTCACAACCTTCCTCATGGCTCGACGAATTTCTGAAAACTTTTGGATAGAGGGGCCAAGGGGTGTCGGGGCTTCGGTCGTTGGGCGGCTTCAAATGATAGTCGAGTTGGGTGATGCTTTTGGCGGCTTGCCGATTTGCCGTTCCGATGCAATCCGAACCCGTATCGCCGCCACCGATGACAACGACATGCTTATTTTCAGCAAAAATGCTTTCTTTTTCAACAATTTTATCGCCTGCCACGCGCCGATTGCTTTGCGTAAGATAATCCATCGCGTAATGCACGCCTTTGAGTTCGCGCCCTTCGAGCGGCAAATCTCGCGGAACAGTAGAACCAATTGCCACCACAATTGCATCAAAATCTTTTAATATTTGTTGCGTCGTCATGGCATCACCTTCCAAATCGGAACCGCCGATATTAGCATTTAATCTAAATTGAATGCCTTCTTTTTTCATCAATTCCACACGGCGTTCGATGACCCATTTTTCGAGTTTGAAATCGGGGATTCCATACATCAACAATCCACCGACGCGGTCGGCTTTTTCAAAAATCGTGACCGCGTGACCCAAGCGATTGAGCTGGTCGGCGGCAGCCAGTCCCGCAGGACCCGACCCCACAATTGCCACCGTTCGACCCGTCCGATACTGGGGGGGGGCGGGTCGAACGAAATTTTGTTCAAACGCAATTTCGGCGATGGTTTTTTCGATGTGTTCGATGGCGACGGCGGGCTGGTTGATGCCCAAGACGCAAGAAGATTCGCAAGGCGCAGGGCAAATTCGACCCGTAAATTCAGGGAAATTGTTGGTTTCGGACAAAATGGTGTAGGCTTCTAACCAATTTCCGTCGGCAACGGCTTCGTTAAATTCTGGAATAATGTTGCCCAAAGGACAGCCGTTGTGACAAAACGGAACGCCGCAATCCATGCATCGTGCCGCTTGTTGTTGGCTTTTTTCGAGCGGAAAATCCACATAAATTTCTTTGTAATCGCCAATTCGTTCGGCTGTTGCGCGGCTATCGGGCGTAGCACGCGGGTGCGCCAAAAAACCCTTGATGTCTTTGAAAGACTGTTTTTTGGACGGTGTATTTTTTGTTTTTTCCACCTTGTTGATAATTAAATTGGTATAAAAAAAAATGCCAATCCTGCTCAAACAACAGAACACGTTCACAACGAACGGCTGTTTTTTGAGCAAAACTGGCTTTATTTGATGCACAAAATTACATTTTTTTTAGAATTGCATCATTCTTCGGCAGAAATATTTTCAGCTTTTTTAGGAAAATTAAACAAAATGGACGTTAAAATCGGCAAGCCAAACACAACCACCGTCAAAATGGAGAAATAAGTGTCCATTTCATGCGATTCCAATATTTTTGCAAAATCCGTTTCTGGATAAAAATGCGAAAACGTGGACAAACACAATTTCAAACCCAACAAAGCAATTACAAGAAATGCCGCATGCGCCAAAAACGGATATTTTTCCATCAAATTCACAAACGCTTGCGCCACAAATCGCATTGCCAAAATGCCGATGAAAACGCCAATCCAAATCAACACAATTTGGTCGGTGTAAGCCACCGCCGCCAAAACGTTGTCAATCGAAAACGCCATGTCCATGATTTCAACCGCCGCCACAGTCGCCCAAAACGAACCCAACCAACCCACCGTGCTGCGATAGAGCCACGATTCGTTGCGTTCGATGGTGTCGTCGCTGGGGTCGGGCGTTTGTTTGGTTTTGAAAAAATCGTAGGCTAAATACAACAAATAAAGCCCACCAACGGGTTTGAGCCACCAAATTTTGATGAGATAAGACGCAAAAATGAGTGCCAAACCCCGAAAAACATAGGCTCCAATGATGCCATAACGCAAGGCGCGACCGCGTTCAGCTTTGGGCAAGTCCATCACCATCGTCGCCAAAACTGCTGCGTTGTCCACCGACAAAAGGCTTTCGATAAGTACCAAATTTAAAATAACCAACATGGCTGCCGATGGGTTTTCGCCCATGACAGATTGGTAAATCGATTGTAAAAAATCCATTCTTAAATTGTTAATTTTATTTTTTTAGAAAAAAGTTGACTGCCTTTAAACACTAAAAAGCGGGTTTGTGTTCCCCTTTTCATTATTTTTTTTGCGAGGAATGGGAAAAATCCTATTTTTTTTTCGACAAAGTGATTTTTATATTCGACGAAATAAATAAAATTGACGACAAAATAAACATTTTACATCTTTTTTGAAAAAAATGCTCAAAAATTACTTTTCCTCCTCCCTTCGGGGGGATTGAGAGGGGATTATACTGGGGGGGGGCATTTTGAACGAAAAAAAATATTTTTTTCAAAAAAACTACTACATTTGCAAGGCATTTTAAGATTAATAAAAATAAAAAAACTGACATGCAATTTAACGATTATCCGTACAGTCGCCCCAATTTAAAACGTTTTCAAAACCAATTTGAAACCTTGTTGCAACAATTTGACGCAGCAAAAAACGCCGAACAACAAGCCGAAACCATCGAAAAAATCAGCAAATTGCGCGGCAATATGAGTTCGGCAATGACGTTGGCGCAAGTTCGACATTCGATTGACACGCGCAACGAATTTTATGATGGCGAAAACAACTTTTATGACGAAAATTCACCACACGTAGAAGCACTCAACACGCGGTTCTATCAAAAACTCGTGGCTTCGCCTTTTCGAGTGGATTTGCAAGCCCGTTTTGGCGCGCAATTGTTCAATATTGCCGATTTGAGCCTCAAAACTTTTCGTCCAGAAATCCTTGAAGATTTGCAACTCGAAAACAAATTGGCAAGCGAATATGTAAAAATCAAAGCCACCGCCGAACTCCATTTTGAAGGCGAAAAATATAATTTGTCTTCCATTTTTCCGCTCGAAACGGATTCGGAACGCGACCGCCGAAAAAATGCTTCGGCAACAAAATGGGCGTTTTTTGCAGAAAATGCAAGCAAAATGGAACAAATTTTTGACGATTTGGTGAAAACGCGCACTCGAATTGCAAAAAAATTGGGTTATAAAAATTTTGTCGAACTCGGCTACGCACGCATGTTGCGCTCGGATTACGACGCAAAAATGGTCGCCAATTTTCGCCAACAAATTAAAGATTTTATTGTTCCCATTTCTCAACAATTGTATGCCCGACAAGCCAAACGTTTGGGCTTGGAAAAGTTGAAATATTACGACGAAGATTATAAATTTCCGTCAGGAAATCCGCGCCCAACGGGTTCGCCCGACCAAATTTTGGAAGGCGGCGACCAAATGTATCGCGAACTTTCGCCTCAAACCAACCGCTTTTTCCGCTTCCTGCGCGAGCGAAATTTGCTCGATGTTTCGGCAAAAGATGGCAAAGCAACGGGCGGTTATTGCACCTACATCGAACGGCAACGTGCGCCTTTCATTTTCTCAAATTTCAACGGCACAAGCGGCGACATTGACGTGTTGACCCACGAAGCGGGACATGCGTTTCAGGTGTTTTCGAGCCGTCATTTTTCGATTGGCGAATATCGCTGGCCCACTTACGAGGCGTGCGAAATCCATTCGATGAGCATGGAATTTTTTACGTGGAAATGGATGCCGCTTTTTTTTGGAGAACAAACCGAAAAATATTATTTTGCACATCTAGGCGGAGCCTTACAGTTTCTTCCGTATGGCGTAGCAGTGGACGAATTTCAACACATCGTTTACGAAAATCCTGACCTCACGCCCGCCCAACGAAATGCCGAATGGCGAAAATTGGAACAAAAATATCTGCCGCAACGCGACTACGACGGCATCGAATTTTTAGAAAATGGCGGTTTTTGGCAAAAACAATCGCATATTTTTCAACATCCGTTTTATTACATTGACTACACGTTGGCGCAAATTTGTGCCTTCCAATTTTGGAAACGCGACCGCGAAAATCACACCCAAGCGTGGGGCGATTACGTAACACTTTGCGAAGCGGGCGGCTCAAAACCGTTTTTGGAATTGGTCGAATTGGCGGGTTTGCGGTCGCCATTTCACGACGGTTGCGTAGAAAGCGTGGTCGGAAATATCTCAAATTGGTTGCAATCGGTGGACGATACCAAATTTTGATACCCCCCAGTATAAGCCCCCCAAAAGGAGGAAGGTAAACTAAATTTTGATTTTTAGACAATATATTTGCCCGTTTTTCGTCTAAATAATTGTCCTATTTTTGGAAAAAAAGTAAAAAATATTTTCTTAAAAAAAATAAAAAAAATGATGCGTAGAAAAATCTTTTTCATGGTCAGTTTGTTGACCGTTGTGGTCATGTTGGGTGCGAGTTGCAAATCAAATCGTTGCAATTGTCCACATTTTGAGGCGAAGACTTCAAAATAAATAAAAATAGATGACATAAAAAAAAGTCAAAATATTGGATTCAATATTTTGACTTTTTTTATATCGTTGAAATATATTTTAATTCAAAACATGCGGCAACATGTTCACGCCCGTCCAAAATTCGACAATTGCTTTTATCGAATTATTGAAATCATAAATATCTAATGGCTTACAAACAAAGGCTTTTGCGCCAAATTCATAGCATTTTGCAATGTCCGTCCGCGAGTTTGAAGTGGTGAACATGACGACTGGAACCTTGCGCAAATTTGCATCGGCGTGCATGAATTGCAACACGTCGAGTCCGCTCACGCGAGGCATATTGAGGTCGAGCAAAATCACGCCGATATCGCCCAAAATAGCCGTTTTGAAAAAATTGAGCAACTCCTGACCGTCTCCCACGTGTAGCAATTCGACGGGTTGTTCGAGTTCAGCGACCGAAATTTTGACCAACTCGACATCTGCGAGGTTGTCTTCTACTAAAATTATTTTTTTCGACTTTGTTGCCATTTTGAGATGCCCCCCCCAGTATTTTGTTGCCTCGAAAAGCGGCGAAAATAGAAGCGGAGTATTTTTTATTTTGAAGTAAATAAATCTTTAAAAAAAATATCAATTTCATACCCTATCTATGGTACACTTTATTAAATAGGGAAATTTATGCCAAAATCTGCTAATGAAATTTTTTTATTGTGAAGTGGAC
This sequence comes from Bacteroidota bacterium, assembly GCA_046051005.1. Lineage (GTDB taxonomy): Bacteria > Bacteroidota > Bacteroidia > Chitinophagales > Saprospiraceae > JAAFJT01. The sequence goes on along the minus strand of JBJOPA010000372.1, from coordinate 4,335 downwards.
GTTTTCCTTCGTATTGAAGTTGCAAAAATACGCATTTTTCAAATAAAAACATAAAAAATATAGCTTTTTTCAAAAAGTTTTAGTTTTAAAAAAAGTTTTTGATTACTTTTGCGACAGTTTTTGATAATTAATTGTCACTACAATCTTTGATGCAACACCAGTTGGATAAGCTAAAAGGGGCGGTGTTGCAAATTGCAACGCCACACGGTACGGGTTCGGGGTTTTACCTCCGCGAACCCAATTTGGTCATTACCAACAACCACGTTGTGGAAGAAAATCGAGAGGTTGTGATTGAAGGCATCGGCGTAAAACGGCAAGTTGTTTCCATCTTGTACACCGACGAACGCTACGATTTGGCGTTTCTTTCGCCGCCTTTGGAAGCCGAAAACCTACCAAACATCGAACTTTCGGCGCAAAATTGGTTGCGCGAGGGCGCAACGGTGGTGGCAGTTGGGCATCCATTCGAGTTGAAATATACGTTCACACAAGGCATTATTTCAAATCCAAAACACGTTTTCAACGACCTTTTCTATATCCAGCACGACGCGGCAATCAATCCTGGCAATTCGGGCGGACCGCTTTTCGACACAAACGGCAAAGTCGTAGGCGTGAACACCGCCATCATTGCGGGAGCCAATACGATTGGTTTTTCGTTGGTTTGCGACCATTTGCACGAGACCATCGCAGACTATTTGACGGGCGAACGCAATAGCGGCACGCGCTGCCCCGCTTGCTCCGATTTGGTGTTCGACTCGACCGTCTTGCGCGACGAATATTGCCCAAATTGTGGTACAAAAGTGCGATTGCCTAGTAAAATTGAAGATTTCAAGCCCGAAGGATTCAGTCTGACCATCGAAAAAATGTTGCAACTCAACCAGTTTGATGTCCGATTGTTGCGGCAAGGAGCCGATTCGTGGCGCGTCAAAAAAGGTTCGGCAACCATTGACATCAACTACAACGAGCGCGTGGACGGCATGATTTCCTGCGACGCGGTGCTGTGTTCGTTGCCCAAAAAAAATATTGGTGCGGTTTATGAATATTTATTGCGACAAAATTTTGAAAACAAACATCTTACATTGAGCGTTAGAGGACAGGATATCGTGTTGTCGCTCGTCATTTTTGACCGCTATTTGCAGGAAGATATTGGCGTGGAATTGCTGCACGAATTGTTTGAAAAAGCTGATTTTTACGACACCTTTTTGGTCGAAAACTATCAAGCCATTTGGAAAACAGAAACCGCCTTGCAACAGCAAGAAAATGCCCCCCCCCCAGTATCCGAGACCTAAAAAATCTTTTTTTCGCTTTTTTTTGTTAATTTTCATTAAAATTAAGTAAAAATCGTGATGCAGGAAAATATTTTTTTCTAAAAAACGTTAATTTTTTGTCAGAATTTTGATTGACTTTCAGAAAAAACCCTACATTTGAACCCAGTTTTCGGGTGTTAATTTTTTCAAGAAAAAAAATAGTTTTAGCACACCTTTTTTATCCAACTTTTCTACGAGAAAAATTTTTCTATATTTTGAAAAATAAGAATATGAAGAAATTGAAAGCACTTGCATCTGCCTTGTCTTTGGTTGTTGCGACAAATAGTTTAACTGCACAAGACATTCACTTTTCGCAGTTTTACATGGCTCCGACGCAGCTCAACCCTGCCATGACGGGCATCACTCAATGTAACCAGCGGATTTCGGTCAACTACCGCAATCAATGGGCATCGGTGTTGCGCGATGCAGCGTTTCAGACCTATTCGGCTGCTTACGACGCTAAAATTCCCGTAGGTCGCTACGACTATTTTGGCATCGGCGGCACGCTTTGGGGCGACAGAGCAGGTTCCTTGAATTGGAACTCTACGCAAGTCCATTTGTCGGGTTCGTATGTCAAAAAAATGGGTGGCTATCGCCGAAAAGCCCATTATTTGGCGGCGGGCGTAGATGTCGCCTACGCGCAACGTGGCATTGACATGAGCCTCGCAAAATTTGGCAATCAAGCCAACGCAGGCGTTTTCAACGGAAATTTGCCCAGCAATGAAAATACTTTTGGGCGAAATAATTTCTCTTACGGCGACGTGTCCGCAGGTTTGTTGTTCTATTCCGTCTATGACGAAAATGCAAGTTCTTACATCGGAGCGGCATACAGCCACATCAATCGCGCCAATCAGTCGTTTACAGAAGATAAATTCAACCCACTTTATAGCAAATTTACCTTCCACGCAGGTGGGGAAATTCCTATCGGCGGTCGCATGAGCCTCACTCCAAATTTGGTGATGTTTGCACAAGGCAAATCATTTCAAACCAATTTCGGTACGGCTATGAAATTTATATTGGGCAATTCTCGACGTTCGACAGAATTTTTGCAATTCGGTTTGTGGACGCGCCTCAGCAATCGCGTCAATGCAGATGGCACGGGTGCGAGCGGCGGCATTCTGATGGACGCAATCGTTCCAACTATCCGCTTCGATTGGCAAAATACGGGCATCGGTTTCAGCTATGACATCAACGTGTCGAGCCTCAAAGCTGCCAGTAACTACAACGGCGGTTTTGAATTGGCGTTGCAATACAAAATTTGTGGCAACGAAAGACGCGGCGTTTTCTGTCCAAGTTTCTAATATTTTTTTCAAAAGAATATTCTCAAAATCAAAAAAGCCTTGTTGATGTTTTCAACAAGGCTTTTTTGATTTTGAGAATGAAAAAAAAGCTACCCCCCAGTATATTTCGGGTTTTAGCGTAATTTTGCGGCTCAAAAGAAAAAAAATGAATAATTTAGAAAAAAAGGTATTGATAACCGACGATGTTCATCCCCTTTTGATAGCGGGTTTGGAAGCAAATGGTTTTCATTGCGACTACGAACCCAACATCACGGACACAATCGTTAGACAAAAAATCAATATTTATAATGGATTGATTATCAATTCAAAAATTAATGTTGATGCCGCCATGCTTGATGCGGCGGCGCAACTCGAATTTGTAGCACGCATCGGTGCAGGCATGGAAATTGTTGACCTCGCCCACGCACGAGCGCGAGGCGTGGCGGTCGTGAGCGCGCCCGAAGGCAACCGAAATGCCGTTGCCGAACACGCGCTCGGCATGTTGTTGGCGTTGGCAAATCAGCTACCGATTGCCGATGCAGAAGTGCGCCAAAAAATCTGGAAACGAGAAGCCCGACGCGGTTTCGAGTTGGCGGGAAAAACGGTGGGCATCGTCGGTTTTGGGCATACGGGCAGTGCTTTTGCGCTGCGTTTGGCGGGTTTAGATGTAAAAATTTTGGCGTATGACAAATACCGAAACGTTGCCGATGCCGCCAAACTTTGGCAAACCGATGCCACCGAAGAACCACAATATTTTTGGAAACACAACGCTTTGTCCTTCGATTTTGTGCAACAAGTTTCGCTCGAAACGCTGCAACAAGAAGCCGATATCATCAGTTTTCATTTGCCGTTGAATGCGGAGACAAAATATTTTTGCGACGAAATATTTTTAAAAAATTGTAAAAAAAAGGTCGTCATCATCAATACTTCGCGTGGAAATGTGGTCGAAACGGCGGCTTTATTGGCAGCCTTGACCGCAGAAAAAGTCCGTTTTGCCGCGCTCGACGTTTTTGAAAACGAAAAAGTAGGCACTTTTTCAGCAGCCGAAAATTTGTTATACGATGATTTATATCGCCGTCCCAATGTCTTGTTGTCGCCGCACGTGGCAGGTTGGACAACAGAATCGAAAGCACGTTTGGCAAGCGTCTTGTTAAAAAAAATTTTAAACATACAGAAATCGAAAAATTAAAAAAATGTTAAAATTTTAAATTAGTTTGGTGCATTGCCTGTGTTTCAAACTTTTTGGCGTAGTTTTGCATGTCTCTTTTTGGAAAATATTTTTCAATTTATTAAAAAATTTCAAGGGTTTGAAAAAACATTACCTATATCGTTTGTCTGTGCGCTGCATTTTTGTCGTATTACTTTCCTTCGTTTCGTCTTTTGACAGCGCGGCGCAGAGCGTATTACGGGTTTTTCCGAACCCCGTCATCGAATACTTTATCCTCAACGACGAGGCAGGAACCGTCGAACAGATTATTGTTTTTAATATCTTGGGAAAGACGCTCAAAACGTTTCGCGCTGCCGACGGTCCGCGTTTCATGGTGTCGGATTTGCCCGAAGGCATCTATTTGGTGCGGTTTGTAAATGCCAACAACAACATTATCAAAACCATTCGCATCAGCAAAATGCGCTTGAAAGCATAATTTTTTTTTATAGAAAAATAAGATGAAATACAAATTTTAGAAAAAAAAATTTTTTATTTCCAAAACGTTTTTCGTGTAAAAAATATCCCCCCCCAGTATAAACGGCAT
>JBJOPA010000371.1:0-3963 GCA_046051005.1 Bacteroidota bacterium | reverse complement strand
ATGGTGCCGAACACCCAAAGACCAAAGAACTAAAAGAAATGTCAGAAAAAATGACAACGCTTCTAGAACTCCTCCAAATGGAAGAAGAAGATGACGACGACTAAAAAAGTCCCCCCCCCAGTATCGGCGTGGCAAAACGGGTTTTCGGGTTGTTTTTTTGGCACCGCGAGGCGTTGAAACGCCACGCTAATATAACGGTCGTCCTACGGACTGTTTGTAAAAAGGGCAATAAAAAAGTCCCGTTGGGACGGCTGTTCTATTAGCGTGGCGTTTCAACGCCTCGCGTGGGACGCGGGATATTTTTGTAATGCGTTTCAACGCCTCGCGTGGGACGCAAAACATTTTTTCAATCTGTTTTACAAATTTTTCTCCCGATAAAAATTTCTTTGCAAACTGCTTTTAACATTTTTTCTTATAAAAAATATCCCCCCCCCAGTATCCGCGTGGCAAAACAGGGTTTCGGGTTGTTTTTTTGGCACCGCAAGGCGTTGAAACGCCACGTTAATATAACGGTCGTCCTACGGACTGTTTGTAAAAAGGGCAAAAAAAAAGTCCCGTAGGGACGGCTGTTATATTAGCGTGGCGTTTCAACGCCTCGCGTGGGACGCGAAACGTTCAAATGCCCAATTTTCAAAACGTTCAACCACCGCGAGGCGTTAAAACGCCACGCTAATATAACGGTCGTCCTACGGACTGTTTGTAAAAAGGGCAATAAAAAAGTCTCGAAGAGACGGCTGTTCTATTAGCGTGGCGTTTCAACGCCTCGCGTGGGTCGCGGGATATTTTTGTAATGCGTTTCAACGCCCCGAACAGGACGCGAAACATTTTTTCAATCTGTTTTACAAATTTTTATCCCCATAAAAATTTCTTTGCAAACTGCTTTTAAAATTTTTATCCATTAAAAATAATCCAAAAATATTATTTTTATTTCTCCAATATAACAAAAAACAATTACTTTTGCTGACGAATCTTTGTTGTTAATTGACAATCTAAATTTTTTAACTATTATGAACAATCGTCAGTGGGGTGGGGCGTTTCTTGCAACTGCCGTTTTCTTTTTTTTGATTTACCTTATTGCCCAGAACTTTGTTTGGGACAATAAATGGTCTTATTTTCGTTTCGATATTGTTGCGGGCATTTGTGGATTGGTTTCCGCTTATTTTTGGTTCGTTCACGGCGACAAAAAGCCGTCTGACGACACCCCCCCAGTATCCAGCCCAAAACAAGAGGTAAATGTCGGCACGATGAAGAAAGGTTCCAAAATCGTCATGGGCGATAACCCCGAGACGCATTACCACGCCGCCGCCGAAAAACCAATAAAAAAAAAACTAAACCCCGTTAGCAAACCTGTTGAACAGTTTGTCGGTAGGGCAAAGGAATTGGTCGAAATCGAAAAACGATTTACCCAAAACAAAACCCTCGTGTTGATGAACGGAATGGGCGGCATCGGAAAGTCCGAACTCGCCCGAAAATTTGTCCAAACACAGGGCGATAACTATGAACACGTGGCGTGGGTCATGGTTTTTTCTGACATCAAAGCCGCTTTTGTGAACGACATTGCGTTGTGGAATAGCCTCCACATTGCGCCCGATGCGCAAGAAGCCATACGAAAAAGCGGCGATAAAAACGCATTCAGCATCTTGATGACCGCACTCAACAACCTTCCGAAAACGCTTATCGTCATTGACAATGCAGACGACGCGGAAGATTTGGAACCCATGTTGGCGGCGTTGCACTATGAAAATATCCATTTTTTGATTACGTCTCGTGCCGAATCGTCGGGCGCAAATGTCTATCACATTGACGAACTTGCGCCGTCCGATGCGTTGGAAATGTTTTACCAATACGCGCCTTCTTCGGAAAAAGACGACACAACGGTTGCCGTTATCTTGGAATTGTTGTTGCATCACACCTTGTTGATTGAACTCGTCGCCCGATTTGTGGAATATGAAAAACCCAATTTACAAGCCCTCTTGAAACGGTTGCAAGACGCGTCCAACACTTATGCCGCCTTCGACAAACACGTCATCACGACCGCCCAACATGCGCAAGGCAAAACCAATATGCCGCGCAAAGAACGCATTTGGGCGTATCTCGGTTTCGTTTTTCAGGAAATGAACCAACTTTCCGAATCACAACGCAATGCTTTGAAAGCATTGACATTGTTGCCGCCAATGAAGGAAATGGATTTTAAATTATTGAAATCATTAAATTTAAATTCTACATCAAAAACATTATTTCAAAGATTATGGTCTAATTTATTTGGGGAAAAAATTAAAAAAGTCCATTTTAATTTCAAACAAAGTGATTTGAACCATTTGAAATCTATTGGCTACCTCTCGTACATGGGCGAAGATACGTGGCGCACCTTGCATCCTTTGTTGTTAAAAGTCGCGTTTGATAAACTGGGCGTAAATATTCTTTTTGCTGAGGACTTTGTTGTTGCAATGGGTAATATGCTTTGGTGGGACGTTACAAATCCTAATGATTCTTTTAAAAAAACATCTAACCAATCCAATTACGGTATTCATTTAATCAATTTATTTAAAAATGATGTAAGTAAAGGTCTTCATCAAATTTACAGCAGTTTGTATAATATTAGTTATGAATTAGGAGAATATGAAGAAGCAAAAAAACATATACTTTCTTCTTTGGAAATAAGCGAGAAATTGAATGACCAAATTCTTATGGCAAGTTCAGAAGGTAATTATGGAAGATTATTGGAAAGATTAGGAAATTACGAAGAAGCAAAAGAATATTTAATCAATGCTTTGAATAGAGATTTAGCGAGTTTTGGAGAAGAACATTCTAAAATTTCTGTTAGACTAACTAATTTAATTCCTGTTTTTCTGGGTTTAGAAGATTATAAAGCAGCCGAAAAGTACGCCAAAGATACAGTCAGTTTAAGTAAAAAACTATTCGGTCCAAAACATACGAGAATAAGTATTGCACTAAATGGTCTAGGAATTTTTTATCAACATTTAAAAGAGTATCAAAAAGCAATAGAAGTTTTAGAAGAAGCATTGGCTATGGATATAGAAATTTTAGGGGAAAATCATATTGAAACGGCAACTAAACATGGAAATTTAGGCATTATGTATAAAGGGTTAAAAAATTATAAAAAAGCGGAAGAACATATGCTGATTGATTTAACATTTTTTACAAACACTTTGGGTGAAGAACATATCAAAGTTGGTGTTGCGAAATATAATTTAGCTAAAGTTTATATAGATATGAATAAAAAATCAATTGCGATAAAATATTTTAAAGACTCATATAGAATTCATGTAGCAACTTATGGCAATGAACACCCACGTACAAAGCAAATTAAGAATGATATAAAATATATGAAAGGCGAAATATAGCCCCCCCCCAGTATCCGCGCGGCAAAACGGGGTTTTGGGTTGTTTTTTTGGCACCGCAAGGCGTTGAAACGCCACGCTAATATAACGGTCGTCCTACGGACTGTTTGTAAACAAGGCAATAAAAAAGTCCCGTAGGGACGGCTGTTATATTAGCGTGGCGTTTCAACGCCTCGCGTGGGTCGCGGGATATTTTTGCAATGCGTTTCAACGCCTCGCGTGGGACGGGAAACGTTTTTTCAACCTATTTTCAAAATTTTTATCCCGATAAAAATTTCTTCGCAGGTTGTTTTTAAAATTTTTATCCCCATAAAAATTTCTTTGCAAACTGCTTTCAACATTTTTTCATGTAAAAAATATGCCCCCCCCAGTATCCACGTGCCAAAACGGGTTTTTTTGATGTAGAGACTGCGCATGCGCTGTCTCCGCACTACGGTTGCCATCATGTGGGTCATGTGCGCGGCATTGCCCATGTATAGTTGAGACAGCGCATGCGCAGTCTGTACGGAGTGAATGGTTGTTTTTAAAATTTTTATCCCCATAAAAATTTCTTTGCAAACTGTTTTCAACATTTCCCAAAATTCCAAAAAAAATAAACGCC
>JBJOPA010000370.1:0-5714 GCA_046051005.1 Bacteroidota bacterium | reverse complement strand
TCAATTGTTCTGCAATCAATTCGTATTTTGCCATCGGAAAACGATGTGCATCTGGCAATTTGTAGCGATAAATGGGCGAATGGGCAATTTTTAGCATAAAAAATAAAAGAATAGGATAGATTTCTATTTGAAAAATAAAATTTAAGCAAAGATAGCCAAAATATACTGGGGGGGGCATATTTTTTGTAATTTTGCGGCGCAAAAAACGAGATTTTGAGATAGAACAAAGTTTTTGAAAAGTTGTTTTATTTTGAAACATTGCTAACTGTTAATGAGAAATATGAAAGTTTTTTATTCACTCGATTCTTTACCGATTTTTCGCAACGCGGTTGTGACGATTGGCTCTTTTGACGGCGTTCACGCGGGGCATCAACACATTTTAGAAACCGTCAAACGTTTGGCTCGCGAGCGCGATGGCGAGTCGGTGGTGGTCACGTTCGAGCCGCACCCAAGATTGGTGTTAGAAAATTTAAAAAATATTAAAAATGACGAAGTTTCTTTGGCGTTGTTGACAACTATCGAAGAAAAAATTGAGTGGTTGCAGCATTTTGGCATTGAAAATGTGGTGGTGGTTCCGTTCACAAAAGCATTTTCGGACCAATCGCCTGACGAATATATCGAACATTTTTTGATGGAAAAGTTTCGCCCACATCAAATCGTAATTGGATATGACCATCGTTTTGGAGCCAATCGAATGGGAGATATTTCATATTTGAAAAAATTTGAAAAAAAATATAATTTTAATGTATTAGAGATTGAAAAACAATTGATTGACGACATTGCGGTGAGTTCTACGAAGATTCGGCGGGCGATAGAATCGGCGGATATTGGGGCGGCAGTTCGGTTGCTCAATCATGCGTTTACGTTTTCGGGAACGGTCGTAAAAGGCAATCAGCTGGGTCGGACGATTGGTTTTCCGACGGCGAATATTGACGTGAAAAGCCCTTACAAATTGGTTCCAAAATTGGGTGTTTATGCGGTTTGGATAACGATTGGCGGCAAAAAATATCAAGGAATGATGAATCGCGGCACGCGCCCGACGGTCAGCCAAACGGGAAATGTGACGATTGAAGTGCATGTGTTGGACTTTCAAGATGATATATACGACCAACAAGTGACGGTCGAGTTGGTGGCTTTTTTGCGTTCAGAACAGGCATTTGACGGACTCGACGCGCTTAAAAAACAACTAAAACGAGACGCAATCCATGCAAAAAAGGTCTTGAAAAAAGAAATTTCCCATAAAATCGAAGAAGTGCCTTGAAAAATGCACCCCCCAGTATAAGCCTCCCTCAATCCCACCAAAAGGGAGAGGAAGCTATTTTGAAGTAAAAAATAAGGTCTAAACGATGAAATTTAAAGATTTGCAGCCGTTGCCGTCGCGTCCGAAAGTAGCGGTGGTGATTTTAAACTACAATAGCGTTGATTTTTTACGCCGTTTTTTGCCGTCCGTCGTGCGGGCGAGCAAAGCAGAAAATTATCAAATTGTGGTGGCTGACAATGCTTCGACGGATTTGAGCGTGGCATTTTTGAAGGAAAATTATGCGGAAAATAGCGAAAATCCGATTCAAATCATCGAATTGACGCAAAATTTTGGCTTTGCCGAAGGTTATAATCAAGCCTTGCGTGCGGTCGAAGCGGACGTATTTGTGCTGTTAAATTCTGATGTTGAGGTGGCTCAAAATTGGACGTTGCCGCTTGTCGAAGCCATGAAAAATGATGCGACCATAGGCATTGGGCAACCAAAAATTTTGTCTCAAAAAGAAAAAGCAAAATTTGAATATGCAGGTGCGGCGGGCGGTTGGCTCGATGTGTTGGGCTATCCGTTCAGCGTTGGGCGCATTTTTGCGACGGTGGAAACGGATTTGGGGCAATATGACGGCGCGCCGAAACCCATTTTTTGGGCATCTGGCGCGGCGATGTTTATTCGGAGCGATGTTTGGCGAAATTTGGGCGGTTTTGATGGCGATTTTTTTGCACACATGGAAGAAATTGATTTTTGTTGGCGGGCAAAACGGGCGGGTTTTCGGGTGGTGAGTGCGACGGATTCGACGATTTATCATGTCGGCGGCGGCACGTTGGATTATTTGAATCCGCGAAAAACGTTTCTCAATTTCCGAAATAATTTGTCCATGTTGGTCAAAAATGAGTCGGCGGCTAAACTTTTTTGGCTGATTCCTGTTCGATTGGTGTTAGATGGCGTGGCGGGCTTGAAGTTTGTGGCTTCGGGTGATTTTGCGCATTGTTGGGCGATTGTTCGGGCGCATTTTGCGTTCTATGCGTGGTTGCCGTCGTTGTTGCGCAAGCGAAAACTGGTGCGAAATGCCATCGAAAACGCGCAAATTGGGTTGCCAAACCAAGAAGGAATCTATCCGAAAAGTATTGTTATAAATTATTTTTTGAAAGGAATTAAAACCTTTTCTGATGTAAAAAGTCAACTTTGAAATAAAAGTATTTGTATATTTGTGGAGTTTTAATTTTCTTCAATTTTATTCATCAAAATTTTACAATTTTAGAGTTATCACATGGAAAAAAAAATGGATGAAACGCTCCAATACATCATGGAGAATTGGCAACAAATGGTAAAAAAATATCAAATTCCAAGCACAAAAAAAGCAGTTTTACAGATTTTGACTTCATTTTTGCCGTTTTTGGGTTTGTGGGCGGCGATGTATTTTAGTTTGGGTGTTTCTTATTGGTTGACGCTTGGTTTGGGCTTGTTGAATGCCTTTTTTTTGGTTCGTATTTTTATTATTCAACACGATTGTGGACACCAATCTTTTACGAGTTCACGAAAATTTAATGACATTGTGGGTTTCGTTTGTAGCGCGTTGAGCTTGATTCCTTATAAATATTGGGCAAAAGCGCACAATTTTCATCACGGGCATACGGGACGTTTGGAAGAAGACATTAGAGATATTGGTGATATGCCGACGCTTACGGTCGAGGAATATCGCAACGCTTCGTTTTTGATGAAATTGGGTTATCGCATTTTTCGTGCGCCACTTTTTTTGTTGAGTGCGGGCGCGGTTTACTACATTTTTATCCACAATCGGTTTGCGTTTATCAGGCAGCGCGGCTTTGAAATTGCTAAAAAATCGTTGGTTTGGAGCAATTTATTTATGATTTCGGTTTATGTGGGCGGCATTTATTTGTTTGGCGCATGGACTTTTTTTAAAATACAATTGCCCATTGTGATGTTTTTTTCGGTGGCGGCATTTTTTGCTTTTTTCATTCAACATCAGCATGAACACAGCTATAAGGCTTGGAAAACAGAGTGGAATTTTGTAATGTCTGCCTTGAAAGGAAGCACTTATTGGAAATTGCCGCGTGTATTTCAATGGTTAACGGGAAATATAGGGATTCATCATATTCATCATTTGAGTTCTTTGATTCCAAATTACAACCTTCAACGTTGCAAAGATGAAAACCCCATTTTGCAAGAACACGTGACGGTGGTTTCATTCAGCGAAAGCCTGCAATATTTTTTCAATAAGTTGTGGGACGAACAACAACAACGCATGATTACGTTCCGAGAATATCGCCGATTGTATGGCAGTAGTTGGGCATAAAAGTTTTCAAAAGAATTTGAAAAATAATCAAAAAATAGCCCCCCCCAGTATAAAACCCGTTTTTAGGGCATTTATACTGGGGGGGGCTATTTTTTTTTAATTATTGCCCTAAAATAGTTATTTTTAAAATTTTATTCTAAAAAATATAAAAATTTAATTATTTTATAAATAAAAATGTCTTGTTGGCGAATATTTTTTTACAAAAAGATGACCAAATTAAAACAATTAAGTTCTACATTTGCCGAAACTTTTGAGGAATTGAAAGAAACATTAATAAAATTAACACACCGATTAACCAAATTTTACAATGCTCACTCACTTCTCTGAATCATTACGAACATTATCAATTTATTTATTTTTTATACTATTAGTTTACTATATCTATCTATTTTTACAAACACTTGTAAATAAATTTTTTTATGATGAAAAATCCAATTCCATTGCTGTTGGGCATGTTGGGTTTGTTTGCATGGGGTTGCTCCACTTATTGGCAATCAATGGGTTGCGGCTGTTCGACGGCTGCGGCGACTGCTACAAACATTACCCGCGCGGCTGCTGCGCTTGCGATTGCGGACGGCTCGGCGTTCAACGCTAATTTTACAGACAATTTGCGTTTCAAAAAATCTGATTTTCAGTATGCGGCTTATGGCGACGGTTTGTCGTCGGTTTTTCGCAAAACGGCGGATTATTTGAAGGCAAACCCCTCGCGTGCGATGCGCGTGACGGGTTTGTACGGTGAAAATGAAAAAAATACCTCGATTTACGAAAATCTCGGACTCGGTCGCGCCAACAAAGTAAAATCCATTTTTACGGAATTGGGCGTGCCTGCCAGTCAACTTTTCACGGACGCAACGTTGCTCAAAGACATCAATTTTGAGCAAGATACGCTCATCGGCGGCGCAGCTTTTGGCTTTTTTGACCTTCCAAAAGAAGACAATCGCCTCGCGGAAATCGAAAAACGCTTGAAAGGAAATCCGTTGACGCTCTATTTCGAGACCAATCAGTCAGAAATTAATTTGACAGAACAACAGCGCAAAGATTGCTCCGATTTGGAATATTACGTCGCGCACAAATCGGGTGCAAAACTCATTTCGACGGGTCACACCGACAATGTAGGCGATGCCGCTCGAAATATGGCGTTGGGACAGCGTCGTGCCGCGTTTATTCGGGATTATTTGGCGAAAAATGGCATTACGAGCAGCCTTGTTGACGTAGAATCGAAAGGACAAATCCAACCCGTCGCCGAAAATTCGACGACCGAAGGCAAAGCCAAAAACCGTCGCGTCACCGTCGGTATCAAGTAGAAAGCTATTTTCAAAATCAAAACTTTATTAAAAAATTAAGCCTTTTTTCCAAATTATACTGGGGGGTGGCTAAAAACGTCTTACAATTATGCTTTGTCAATTATTTCCTTGGCTCATCGCGTTAGGTTCGAGCCTTTTGGGTGGTGCGATTGGTTGGTATTTGTTCCGAAATCGCAAATATTTTCCACTTTTCAATGACTTTGAAAGTTTGCAAACCGACCACAATCAATTACAAACCGACCATTCGCAAACGTCGCGCAACCTACAAACGCTGCGCGGGCATCACGAAACGTTGCAAACTTCGCACGACGGTTGGAAGTTGAAACACGAAGGTTTGACCGCCGACCACACCAAACTCAACAGCGCAAAATTGGCGTTGAACAATGAGTTTGACGGTTTCAAAACCAGTTCAGCAAGCACTATTGCGGCATTGAATGCCGACTTGAACGACTGGAAATCAAAGCATACGGTCGCAACAAAATCGTTGGACGAAGCCAACAAAGGCATTGCAAGTCTCGAAGCGGAATTGGCGAAAAGCAAAGCCAATTGGGAAACGCAAATCAACGATTCTAAAAATCGTTATGCGGAATTGAAAACCAATTTCGACGCGGCAACCCATAAAAATCAAGAATTTACGGTAAAAGTAAATCATTTGACGACCGAAAAAACAAATCTCGACCAATTGTTTTCGACTTACAAAACCGAAAATACGAAAAAATTGGAAGATTGGACAGCGCGTTATGAAACCGTTTTGGGTCAAAAAAATGATTTTGAAGCCAAATATACTGGGGGGGTCGCCCAAATCCAACAATTGAACAACGACATCGCGCAAGCGAAAACT
>JBJOPA010000369.1:0-5113 GCA_046051005.1 Bacteroidota bacterium | reverse complement strand
AAATTAGAAAACAGAATTAAAAATATAGAAATTCTGTCGAATATACTGGGGGGTAAGTTTTTTTTATCCATTTTTTCCATTTAGGCATTATTTTCAGCTATTTATCTATCAAAAAGTGCTTTTCATATAAATAAATAAATCGTTTTGGAGAACTTGTTGTTATTTTGTGTCATCAAAAAGAGTTTTATTTCTCTACGAATTGATTTTAAATTAAAAAAAATATAATCGAAAAAAATAGAAGCAAGATGGCTGAAAAAGTAAAAAAACGACGTAGTAAATGGTTGTATATCGGTTTGGGTAGCGTCATCGTCGCGCTCATCGCCGCCAGCGTTTTGAAAGGGAAAAGCGGTGGCGCAGGCGAAAAAATATACGCCGAAAAAGTCGAAAAACGCACGATTATCGAAAAAGTGTCGGCAAGCGGACGCATTTTTCCTGAAAAAGAAATTAAAATTTCGTCCGATGCGTCGGGCGAAATCGTCGAATTGTTGGTACGCGAAGGCGATTCCGTGAAAGCGGGACAATTGTTGTGCCGCGTCAATCCCGAAATTTACAAAGACCAAGTCGCACGCGGCGAGGCATCGGTGGGCGCGGCGCGGGCGCAATACACGCAATCGCAATCGCAAATCGAAGCCACGCGCAGCCGCCGCACACAACTCGAAGCGCAACGCGAACAATTGCAAGCGCAATTAGAACAAGTGCGTTCGAGCTTCCGCCGCAACGAACAATTGTTGAAAGACGGCGTGATTTCGACCGCCGATTTTGAAAATTCGCAGTCGCAACTCAAAAGCCAAGAGGCGAGCATCAAGCAAGTAGAAGCGAATTTGGCAGGCGGTCTCGTGGACGTGCGGGTGAGCGAAGACGCATCGCAAGCCGCCCAGTTTCAAGTAAAAAGCAACGAAGCGTCGCTCAACGAATTGAAAAAAACGTTGAATAAAACCTCGATTTACGCGCCTGCAAGCGGCGTTGTGTCGAAATTGAACGTCGAAAAAGGCGAGCGCGTGTTGGGAACCGTGCAAAATATGGGTACAGAAATCATGCGCATCGCCAATCTTTCGGCGATGGAAGTGCAGGTTAATATTCCAGAAAATGATATTGTGAAACTCCGCGTCGGCAACGCCGTTGACATTGATATTGATGCCTATCGCGGTCGAAAATTCAAGGGAACGGTCACCGAAATTGCGAGTACGGCTTCAAATGCGACGACCGCAACAGGACAAGCCAACCTAACGACCGACCAAGTGACCAATTTTGTGGTCAAAATTCGCGTCGAAGCCGCCAGTTATGCAGACTTGGCGATGGGCGGACGCTCGCCGTTTAGACCCGGCATGTCGGCTTCGGTTGACATCTTGACGCAAACCGTTGCCGATGTCGTCAGCGTGCCAATCGGTGCGGTCACGATGCGCGAAGACGAAACGTTGAAACAAAAAATGAGCCTCCAAACGGACAAAAAACAGGAAAATCAAGCCGAAAAAACGGCGGTTTTGGTCAACGAAAAAGAAGTAATTTTTGTGGTTTCGGGCGACACAGCGCGTATGGTGGAAGTCAAAACGGGCATTCAAGACGACCGATTCATTCAAATCGTGTCGGGGCTGAAAGGCGATGAAGAAATTATTGCCGCGCCGTATAGTTTCATTTCTCGAAAACTGAAAAGCGGTTCAAAAATCAAAAAAGTTTCGGAAAAAGAGTTGTACGAAGCTAAAAAATAGTGAAAAAATAGAAAAAGGCATACCCCCCAGTATATTTCAAAAAAAGTTGCTCAAAACACATGTTTTGAGCAACTTTTTTTTTGTTATATTTCTTTTTTATTTCGTTTTGGAATCGGGTCGAAATGGTCGTGATTCGACCAAGGATGACAACGCAAAATCCGTTTGATTCCTAAAAAAATGCCCTTGAAAATGCCCCATTCTCGAATCGCTTGCAACATGTAATGCGAACAAGTGGGGTCGTAACGGCATTTGTTCGCGCCTAAAATGGGCGACAAAAAGAGTTGATAGAGCCGAATCAAAACGATGAAAGGGAATTGAATAAGTTGATTCAAAAATTTCATTTTCTATATTTTTAAAATGTGTAAAACCTATGCAATCAGAAAGTTAAGGATTCATAAGTCTTTTTCTTGTCCAACAAAAGATAGCCGATTCGCTTATTGGAATTTGTGATTTCGACAATATTTTTTTGGTCGGCATGTTGTTGAATCAACATAGAATTGTCAATTTCTACATTTTTAAAAGATTCTATATTTTTAACTTCCATGTATGCGTACGCGCCCTGCAAATTGTCGTCGGCTTCTTTGCCCACCCATGCTAAATCTGCAATTTTTCCGTTGATTTTCAAGACCAATTTGTTTCTAAAATAAGCCAATAAAAACTCACTTGATTTAACGTTTTCGTTGGGCGAATTGAGGCGCAAATTTGGTTTTCCCATTTGCTGAATGTCAAATTCGATGTCGTCACAATAAAAATGAACGGTGAGTTGCAAGTTTTTTTCCGACGGATTGTAATTAATGGTCGTTTTGGTGAGGTGAATCGGGTGAACGGCGTTGTCTGCCGAAGCCGAAAAACCCACGCTCAAAAACGACAAAAACAGCAAAGACAAAATAGATTTCATCAACAATATTTTAATAATTTAAACCTTCAAATTTCAATTCAATTTTGACTGCCCAAAAAACGTTTTGTCACTTCAAAAATTGTCCTACTTCCTCCCTTCGGGGGGATTTATACTGGGGGGGGGCATTTTTTTAGATTTTTTCAAGCATTTGTCTTTGAAATTTTTAACATAAAGTACGTTTCGTAAGCCGTAAACGCAAAATAGATAAAAATGAATGGAATAATAAAATATTTGTCTTGTGGTTTATATTTCTGTTTGTAAACGACAATTAGCGCGACACTGCACATCATTTTTGTAAAAATAAAAAAGAGCATGAGTTGCGAAAACATATTTTTTCGAGGGCTTTTTGCCGCCACTTTTCCGAGAAAAAACATAGGAAAAGACAAGCCGCAAAGCATGGCGAGCATCCAATACGCCACTTGCGCATGCGTAAAGAAAAAAGGAAAAATCCAGCCCAACCCGACCACCAAAGCCGCCAAAAGTAAGGAAACTAGAAAAAGTTCGAGCAAAAAACGCTGGGTTTTCATAAAAATTTGGTGAAAAATTGTACGGAAATTATCATGTTTTGGGTGTGAACAAGTCTTTTAGCAGCCAATAAATCGCGCCGCCAATCGCCAGCAATGCGCCCAATGCTGCACAATATTGGGTCTGATTGCCCAACCAAGCATCGAGGCGCATTCCAAGCCAAGTGCCGATGGCAATCAGCACCAACATCCGAAATCCAATGTCCGCATATTTGAGAACATCTGTATTATTTTTTTTCTGTTGCATGTTAAAATGATGCTACAAAATTAGGCGGGAACGCCATTTTTTTGCGATTTCGAGGCATTTTCAGGTGTATTTTTCATGTTACAGGTAACGTTGAAAATTGCACCTGGCTGCACCAACAATTTGTCGGTACGCACATCGCCTACGACTTCGGCGGTTTCTTTTACGCTCAAAGTGTCAATAACTTTAATTTTTCCATAAAATTTTCCTTCAATTACCGCACTTTCGCACGAAATTTCGCCATCAACAAACCCCGTTGTGCCGATAATGACACGCGCTTTGCAACTCAAATTCCCTTTGATGATGCCGTCCACGCGGATATCGCTTTCCGAACTCACCGTTCCCTCTACGACGGTTCCTTTCACCAAAATATTGAGGGCATTTGGGTCGCTGGTGTTGACAGGTCGCGCATTGGCAGTTCCGTTGTTGGCAAGCTGCTGCGGCTGCTCTATACTGGGGGGTGGCGGCGGAGTAGATTTTTTACCGAACATATTGTTCCTTTTATTATTTTTTTTAATGAGATTGTTTATAATACTAATTTCCTAATGTGACGTAGTTGTACAGTTTCGCCAACGAATGGCAAATTTAAGATAGAATTTGGAATTTTGTATCATTTTCACTTGTTTTTTTTATGTTATTTTATAAAATTATTGTTTTTCTATTATTTTTTTCAATATTTGTATCAAAAAATTATCAAAAAAGATTTTTAAATAAATCAAAATTTTACAAATACTACATTCACAATTTCGTAATTTTGCATTTTATTATAATATGTTTTTATTAATTTTTACAAAAACAAAGCGATGAAAAAGTTCCTATTCAGCTTTTTATACATTTTCATACTTCATATTTCTATTTTTGCACAAACGCAAACCATCATCGAACCTTGCAAACAAGGCACCAGTTTGGTTTCCACTTTGCGAACCACCTACACGCCCACCCTCACACTCGGCTATAACCGAGCGAGGGATAGTATGTATAAAACACTTGATGTGACAAGCGGCGATTTGACCTGTATCTACACGGGTTACACCGCCGTTTTGCCCGCCACGACTGTACCCGATTCCACGTATCGCGCACGGGCATTGGCGCGAAACATCAACGCCGAACACACGTTTCCGCAGTCAAAAGGCGCAGGCGCAGAACCCGCGCAAAGCGATTTGCACCATTTACACCCCAGCAGAATTGACGTAAATGCCGATAGAGGCAACCTTCCATTTGCAATAATTCCTAATGCGTCGGTCACGAAATGGTATCTTTTTGGCAATCAACAAACCACGATTCCAAGCAATCCGAGTATTTACAGTCGTGGAAATGCAACCGTTTTTGAGCCTCGCGACAGCAAAAAAGGAAATATTGCACGCGGAATCTTCTATTTTATGACCATTTATGAATCGGCGGTGACGGCAGCAGGCGGCGTAACTTTTTTCGACGGCATGAAAAATGACCTTTTGACATGGCATTATGCCGACCCCGTTGATGCCTCAGAATGGGCGCGGGCGCAAAAAATAAAAACATGGCAGGGAAATGACAATCCGTTCATTTTGGATAGTTCGTTGGCGCGACGGGCGTTTTTTTTGCCCTCAGCGACGTACACGACAGGCAGCGCGAGTTGCTTTTTGCCCGTCGAATTGGTGTTTTTTGATGCCAAAAAAGCAGCAGAAAACATAGATTTGATGTGGGAAACCGCTTCCGAAACCAACAACAAAGGTTTTGAAATAGAACAAAGTTTTGATGCGAA
>JBJOPA010000368.1:0-7902 GCA_046051005.1 Bacteroidota bacterium | reverse complement strand
GGGCTTTTTCGACCTCTCGAACACCCGTTATCTTTTGGTCGGTCAGTCTATTGCCCAATGCCTTCCAACCTTTGATGTCTATGAAATCGCCAACCGAAATTTCACCTTCCATTTTCTTTGAATTGATTTTCATTGAATATTTAATGGTCGGATTTTTTTTCAAACTCGCAAACAACAATTGCGATTTGGGGTGGTCGGTGAGGTAAGAAAATTTTTGACCCAACGAAGTCGTCTCTATTCTAAATCTTTTTACCATCGTCAACCCTTTGTTGCCATCGAAATGCACCGCCGAAATGACCGTTTCTTGCGTTAATTTTTCTACGCCCAACACGTCATTTGGCTCAATGCGCTTGCTGGTGTCGAAATCTGACGCTTCATATTGTCCATCTTTGTAGAGAATCAAAATCGAATCGCCCGTGTCGAACTCGCCCAGCAAATGCCCGCGCCCATCGTCGTTGACTTTTCCCGTAATTTCGTCCCACCAAATCTTTTTCGCGCCCAACGTGGATTTGCCCGCCGATTTTTGAGAAATCTTGCGAATAGCATATTTTGAAACAATATTTCCTTGCGAAGTGCGCCCTTTGATTGCCAATTCACTAAAATCGTAATCAAAATTTTTATTTCGAGCAGTACTATTTTGAGACAATAAAATATTGACAACTTCCGATTCTCCATTTGGATTGTCGGTAAAATAAATAATTTTTGAATTTGGCGAACCTTGTGTCAAATCGTATTCGGTCGCCCGCGTGATGGCGGTTACATTAAAACGTTTTCCATACGAAATGCCCGTTTTGCCGTCCATATAAATCAAATTATAGGTCGTTCGGTCGTCGCCTTTTCGCCAAATGGCGACGTGTAGAATATCTTTTCCTACAAAAGTTTTATCCGAAATCTTGACAATTTGCATAATTCCGTCTTTTCTGAACACAATTACATCGTCAATATCGGCACAATCGCACACCAATTCATCTTTTTTGATGCCCATTCCGATGAAACCGTCTTTTCGATTGACGTACAATTTGGCATTGTTGGCAACCACTTGGGCGGCTTGAATGGTGTCAAATTGTCGAATTTCGGTGCGACGTTCGCGCCCTTTTCCATATTTTTTCAACAAATCGTCGAAATAACGAACGGCGTATTCGGTCAAATGCGCTAAATCATGTTTGACTTGCACGAGTTCGTCGAGCAACCGTTGGAGATAATCGTCGGCTTCAAATTTGTTATATTTCGAGATGCGTTTGATGCGAATTTCGGTCAAACGGACGACATCGTCGTGTGTAATGTCGCGCAAAAGTGCAATTCGGCTGTCGGATACTGGGGGGGTGGCTTCGTTGGGTTCGCGGACATATTTTCGGAGTTCACGCGGAATAATTTCCAATACTTGTTCCCAACTTTCGGCATCTTCGATTTGGTGATAGATTCTATTTTCGATAAAAATTTTCTCCAAACTCGCCGCGTGCCATTTTTCTTCGAGTTCACCGCGTCGAATTTCGAGTTCTTGCCGCAACAATTCCTTCGTATTTGCCGTCGAAAGGCGTAACAATTCGTTTACATCTAAAAAATGTGGCTTGTTGTCAATAATCACGCAAGCGTTTGGCGAGATGGAAACTTCGCAATCCGAAAAGGCATAGAGCGCGTCTAACGTAACGTCAGGCGACGTGTTGGGTTGCAATTCGATGACGACTTCGACATCTTTTGCCGTGTTGTCCACTACTTTTTTGATTTTAATTTGCCCTTTTTCAGTGGCTTTTAAAATGCTTTCAATGAGGTCGGTGGTGGTGACGGCATAAGGAATTTCTTTAATGACAAGTGTAGATTTGTCTCGAATTTCGATTTTTGAGCGCACTCGAATTTTCCCGCCGCGTTTTCCGCCGTTGTAATTGGTAGCGTCCATCATGCCGCCGTTTTGAAAATCGGGCAACACATTGGTCGTTTTCCCCTTCAAAACGTCTATACTTGCCTTGATGAGTTCGATAAAATTGTGCGGCATAATTTTAGTCGAAAGCCCTACGGCGATGCCGTCCACGCCTTGCGCCAAAATCATTGGAAATTTGACGGGCAGATTGACGGGTTCTTTTTTTCGACCGTCGTAGCTTTGTTGCCACTGCGTGGTTTGCGGATTGAAGGTGACATCGAGGGCAAATTTAGTAAGTCGCGCCTCGATGTAACGCGCTGCTGCCGCGCCGTCGCCCGTGCGCGTGTCGCCCCAGTTGCCTTGACAATCAATCAACAAATCTTTTTGACCCAAATTCACGAGCGCGTCGCCAATGGCGGCATCGCCGTGTGGGTGATATTGCATGGTTTGCCCAATCACGTTTGCCACTTTGTGGTAGCGACCGTCGTGCATTTCGTACATGGCGTGCAAAATGCGTCGCTGAACGGGCTTGAAACCGTCTTCGATGGCAGGAACGGCGCGTTCGAGGATAACATAGCTGGCATAATCCAAAAAATAATTTTGATACATGCCGTCCAATGCAATCACTTTGTCGCTGTCACTTCCATTTGGATTGGGTCTTTCGATGGGTTCGGGTTTGAGCGGCGGTTCTTTTTTTGCCATTTTTAGCTTTATTATTTTAAATTTATTTTCTCTTTTTTGCTACAACTTTCGACCCAAAAACGAATTTGGCGACGCAAAGTTACAATTTTATTTTAAATTTTTTGTTTCAAAATAAAAATATTTTTTGTATATTTTGATTTCAAACAAAAAATTATTCCCACCATTTTCATCATTTCTTCAAGGAATTTTATTTTTTTTTTACGATAAAAAACTGGAAAATACTGGGGGGGGGCATTTTTATAAAAAAAAATAGTACAACTCCGTGAAGTTGTACTATTTTTTGACCGTCAAAAAGATTTGAAAAATTATTATTTCTTTTCTAACTTTATCTGATTGCCTTCGGTGCCTTCGATGTCAATCGTCATTAGCCAATTGGTCGCACCTTTAAACTCCGCCGTTTCTTGATACGCCCAATCAAAACTATAATTATTTGCCAAAGTTCTGGCTTCCCATTTGCTTGACTCTTTGTCATAGGCTTCCATCATTAACCGAATCGCATGTTTTCCTTTTGGAAATTGTGCGATGACGGTATTACTTTCACTTTGAATTTTGTCCGTACTGCGCGCCACTTCTTTTTCATCGCAATAAACTATCATGCGTGTGAGGTGGTCATAACCTTCGACGGAGTTAACAGCTTTGAAGCTGACGGACAATTGCGCCATTTTGTTGCCCATTTTTGAAGTGCTACACGCCGTTACGAATAGCAAACCCAGCATCAAGGTGCCGAAAAGAATTTTTTTCATAGAGTTTTTTGAAATTAAAAATTAAAAAAATATGATATTGTAAAATAAAAATGTTGAAAATATGCCAAAATGCAGCAAAAAATATGCCGAATACTGGGGGGTAGCAAAAATATAAAAAAAAACAGCGCAAGTGTTAATTGCGCTGTTTTTTTTACAATAATTCTTTAAAATTCTTTCAAAAAAAATTATTGCAATTTGAAAGTAACGACCAATCCGCCCCTAAAATTGTAGGTTGGGAACGATGCGGTGGTGGCGGGAATCATGTAATCATAATCGCCAAACAAGCGCAAATCGAGACTTTTATTCAAAGAATATCGGACAGAAGGCGACACGCGCAAGGTTTTTGACCCCCGTGTTGGGACGACAATGTCTTGCTCGATTTCGCGGTTTGCCTGCTTGTCATCGCGATACGTCAAATCAAATTTAAACTCTAAATCATTTCCTTTTGTAACAGTTGGCGCGGCTTTTCCGTTCGGGTCGGTCGGCGGTGCAACGGCTGGCGTTTCTCCTTTTTTAGGTTTGCGCGGCTTTTTGGGTGCGCGCTGCGCCTTCGGCGTTAGGAACGGAATGACAAAATTTTTGAGGCGATGTCCTGCGCCAATCGTAATTTGATTGACATTGTTTTCGACCAATTTTTTGTCACCAACGCTCAAAATCAAGGTACGCGATTTTTGCCAGTTCATGTTGAATGAAAAGTCGTTTTTCAAGCGCATATCCACGCCAATCAACGGTTGAAATTGCTCGTTGATGACGATAGAAGGGATATTATATTCCGCATAATAATCATTTGTTTGCGGAATGATGCGTTGCGAAACGGTAGAAAAATTCAACTCATTGTTATATTGGGCAACTGTCAACGTTGACTTATAGCCGTGTTGGAGACTGAAACTTTGGAAATAATCTCTGAAAAACGGCAATTTCGACAAGCCATTGTAGGTCAATTTCCAGTTCAATTTCGGTATGGTATTGAAGACACTTTTGCTCACTTGTTCAGGCGTTTTGCCTGTGTAAGCTGCCAAAAATGATTGGGTCAATACGTCGCGTTGGCTCGGTCCGTAGCCTTGACGGAATCCGACGGTGTCTTTGTGTGGCAACCCATTGGGCGACAACAAATTAGAAACGACCGACCGATTGTTTTTGAAATTGTCAAAAACATCGTCCACATTTTTAAACATGGTGTTGAGCGTGAAGTAAGAAACGGTCAACGCGCCCATTTCGCGTGCGGCAGTGTGCGATAGGCGACGGGTCAAATCAAGGGTGGTGTCTCTAAATTCCTCGCTTCTGTTGCTCGAATATTGGCGATTTGCCTCCAATTCGATGCGGAAATCGGGGTAAGGTTCGAGGGTGAAACGCCCATCTATATTTTGAGAATAGGTGTTCAAGGCAGCTCGATTTTGGAATGGGTTGTTAGAAATCCAACCATTGTCGCCCGCTTGGTCGAGCCATGCTCTATCGCCCGTTTGCCAGCCCATGTTGTATGCCCAACCCGGTGAATTGAGCGCACTTTGCCCAAACAAACCCGCTTGTGGCGTAAAACCAGGCACAAACGAAGTGAATTGTTCGGTGTAATTGATGCGCGCTTTTTTGAGCATCATCACGGGTCTCAACAAGATTCGTTCGATGGCACTTGGCTCGTCGGATTTAGGTTTTTTCTCTTTTTTACCCTTCGTTTTTCCTTGCGCACCGCCATTTGCACCGTCCGATACTGGGGGGGTGCCATTTGGGTCGAGTTGCTTGTTCTGTTGGTCCATCGGGTCGGTCGGGACTTCATCATCTAACTCTTTTCCGATGACTGCGCCGTCTTCTTTGTTGCGTCTGCGTTTCGGCTTCTTGGTTTTTGAAGGTTCGAGGACACGCGGCGCATTTATTTTTCTCAAATAACCACTATATGAATATAAATTATCAAAATTTAATTCACCATTAATACTTCTATTTTGCGAATTTTTAATTGAATTGCCTACGGCATCAACGGTAATTTGCTGTCCGCCTGCATTGGTGAGTACTTGCCCACTTTGCAAATTACGCGCCGAAGCCTCCCAACCATAGGTTGAAGTGTAAGTTCCGCGCACATTTATCCATTCCATGAACGGAACGTATTTAAACGGCAATGTATAATTCACATTTACGTTTTGGTCATATCGTTTTGTACGTCCAAAACTTTTGATGTTTTTAACAATTTCTTGCCGTTTTTCCTCATCAGAAGCGGGCGCGCCCAACGTGTTGAAATCATTGAGTTCATCAACAACGGATTGGGTTTTGGCATCGAAAGTCAATTTGAGCGATTTTGTTAAATCCCATTGCGAATTGTAATTTCTATCCCACATAAAACGTCTCAAATAATACGTATTGAAACGTGGGTCTTCGCCCGCGAAGCGATACGTGGTTGTCGAGAGTTGACGGTCGAGCAAGTTGTTGATAGCAATGCTATTTGGCAATGGATTTAAATTAAATTCTGAAATAAGTTTCAGATATTTATCCTTTTTAATTGCTTTTTTAAAAGGAGTCCAATATTTTATTTCTCTTGAAAAATTATAATCCAAACCGCCTCTGTATGCATCTTTTTTGTCTGATGCGATGATGGGGTCTTTTCGCTCGGTTTGCGTCTGCGCATAGGTGGCACTGAAATTTTCGATGTCCCACGGCATTGGTTTTTTATCAGAACGGGTTCTATCCTTTCGGATATTGGTGAAACTGATGGTTCGCAAGGCTTGTTGTGTGATGGCGGCATCTCTAATGCTATCGCGTGCGGCGGCATCACCGACCGAATTTATTTTCGATTTGAGGTTCAAATCAAGGTCGTAAGGGTCATATTTCGGCGTGTTGATGGTATTTGAATATTGCGCAAAAAAGGGCAAGCGAATGCCTGCTTTTTCGGGCAAAAACTTGCCCAATTCAAGGTTTGCCGAAATGTCGTATTGAATCACTTCTTCTAACGAACGTTGTTGCACCCGTTGTTCGAGTCCACCATATCCTACGCCCATATAATTTCCCGAAAGGGTAAGATTCCCCAAATCGGCGAGTTTCACGTCCATGCGTGCGATGGCTGCGCCACCGCCTTGCTCGTTGATGCCCGTTACGCGCAACTCGTTTGCCCAAACCTCGAAACAATGGTCGGTTTGGTCGTTGTTTCGGATACCAATCATGAATCCGCGCACTTGCCCCAATGATGGATTTCCGATAATTCGGGCAGTTCGGTTTGGATTTTCAGGGTCAACGATGCTAAACAGCGTTGATGCAGAACCCACTCGATTGCGTTGTTCTTTAAGGTCGGTCAATAATCCCAATCTCAAATCCATGTTGTTTTCTGCTTTCCAAACTTCTGTTCGATAAGCGTCGCCTTGTGGAAGGGCATTTTTATCGGACATGGTGAGTGGAATTTCGTATTCGTAATAATTTTGTTCAAAATCACTACCAATTCTCACAAACACAGAAGTTGCACCTTTGGGGATTTTTTTCGCGCCTAATTCTTCTGCGTGCAAAAACATTTTGAGTCGTTCGTATAATCTCAAATCAATTTGAGACAATTTGAATGCGGCTTTTGCATTGCCCGATTGCAAATTACAAACGCGCATGGAAAGGGCTTGCTCATTTTGTTGTGCATTGGCAGCAAAAGTTTGTACTGCATTTTCACGGATAATACCTGGAGGCAACACATAATTGAACGGAGTACGACTGCCATTGTCTTCGACATTAACGGAATTGACCTCGAACAACGTGTTGTCTGGGTTTGGATTTAACGTAGGCGCGCCAAGTTTAGACAAGTCGCGGCGATAGCGTCTCCAAGTATTTCGCACCAAATCAAAACGCGCAAAACGCAACGTCACCGTGTCTTGGAAGCCACGCACCAATACCCGCGCAAATCGAATGTTTCTGAAACCATCAATTTGCCCATATTTTCCAGTAAATTTATCTAACGGCACACGATAGTGATACCATTTTTTTCTGGTGTCAAGTCCATCTATTTCTTCTACCAAATAGTCATTTGGCAAAATGCCTTCTCTATCGTTTGGTTTTGGGACGATTGGCAAACGATATTCGTAGTAGGCTTCTGCTTCTTCAAAAGTATTGTTGCCGTTCACGTCTTCGTTGTCTGGCACGTTGGTACTAAACTGCTGAATCGTAGAAGTCGTGCTACCCGACGAGTTGCCTTGCGTATTGTTGTTGCGCAAATAGCGGTCGCGTGCAGTCGTCACTTGCGACTGGAATCGTGAATCGTTGAAAAACAAAAAGTTGTCATTCGCAGGGTCAGTTTCTACTTCTGGCGTTAAAATACCTGCACTTCGCAATTCATTGATATAATTGCTGAACGAAGACTGCTCGCCTGCGTCATCTAAACCATCAAGTCCAATGTCTTGTGCATTTCTGACATCTGGGTCAGCGTCAAATGAACGCGGCAAGTTTACTTCGGTTCTTGGCACACGTCCCCATTTGGTTCTGTCAGTTTTGGTGCTGACATCGGTGGCACTTTTGGGTAATCCATTTTCATAAGAACGGCGTGAGTCAGGCAAAATATCTTCTGAAACGCTACCCAATTGGATAACAAATTGCCCTTCGTTCATGCGCGCTTGGTCATTGATACTGGGGTCTAACATCCAAATATCA
>JBJOPA010000367.1:0-7645 GCA_046051005.1 Bacteroidota bacterium | reverse complement strand
TCACAACTAATTTTTTATTAAAAATTAAAAACAAAATAAAAAGTCCCGTAGGGACGACCGTTATATTAACGTGGCGTTTTAACGCCTCGCAACGCTCAATTCATGTTGTTTAGTTAAAAATAGCGTTTTTTTTAAAATAGATTTCATGTAGAGATAGGGCTTGCCCTATCTCTACGCAAAGGGGGCAATCACGTGAAGCGCGCACCTTGCGTTGCCCATGTATAGCAAAGATAGGGCAAGCCCTATCTCTACAAAACCAAACCAAACAAAAATATTAACACCAAAAACGCCCCCCCCCAGTATAAAACCTTTAAAAACGAATAAAATCATCATAAAATCTGAGATTTTACCCCAATTGTCTGAAATTTTTACTCAATTGTCTGAAATTTTCACTCAATTATCTGAAATTTTTGCTCAATTGTCTGAAATTTTTGTTCAATTGTTTGAGATTTTTGCCCATTTGTTTGAGATTTTTGCCCATTTGTCTGAAATTTTTTTTATCTCAAAAATAACTTCATGTGTTCTTCTTTATTATTGGCATAAAAATTGGAAAAAAATATTTTAAGTTTTTTAATGAACAACAAAGTTTAAAACACAATACAAATTTTTATAAAATAATACACAATTAACATCTAATTGCCTGTCTGTTTTTTTTACTCCATGTTTTTATTTTTTATTTTATTTATTTAAAAAAAATTATTGAAATGATTAAAAAAAATTTAGGAACCGCAGCGCGTGTGTCTTTTGGATTTCGCCAACTGCCCATCAACAAACTCATTGTGTTTTTGACCAATGTTGTCAAGTCCATGACCGCCGAAAAAATGTTTTTGACTTGGACACTTGATGTCGAAGAATTGCAAAACGACATTAACAACGTAGTCAGCCATCAAAAACCCGAACCCATGACAAAATTAGAACGGACGTTGTTAGAAAATGCCGTCAGTCAACTCCTTTTTCAAGGTTCTCGCGTGGCAATGATGGCAGAACTGACTTCAAAAGGTGAAAAATGGATAATCGAAGCCGCAGGTTTTGATGCCCTCGAACCCCGCAAATCAGTCATCACGTCTTTGGATACGCCCACCGACGTGCGCGTATTGCACGTTGTCAATTTGTCGGGTGCATTAGAAATTTCTTTCAAACCCGTTCCAAATGCGCGTTATTACAACATATTGGGAATGTATGAAGACGAAACGGAATACCGCATCATCGCCAATCAAACCACCACAAAAGTATTGTTGAAAGGGTTGACGGTCAAAAAAAGAATTACCATCGTCATTTGTGCCTGCGGTAGCAAC
Organism: Bacteroidota bacterium; assembly: GCA_046051005.1. Classification (GTDB taxonomy): domain Bacteria; phylum Bacteroidota; class Bacteroidia; order Chitinophagales; family Saprospiraceae; genus JAAFJT01. The sequence continues at coordinate 6,350 of JBJOPA010000367.1, read as the reverse complement.
GGCGTAATGAGCGAATTGAGCGAACCTTTTTCCATCATTGTTGCGTGATTGTTTAATTGTGTAAAAAAAAAACAATGTCAACGCCTTTTTCCAAACAAAAAAAAAGGGCGTTGACATCGTTTTTTAACCAAATATACTGGGGGGGTGCATAAAAAGTTGTAATTTTGCGGCGAATTTAAAAAAATAGAAAAAAATAATGTTTCCGAAATATGATGTAATTGTAGTGGGCGCGGGTCATGCGGGTTGTGAAGCGGCGGTGGCGGCAGCAAATTTGGGTTCAAAGGTGTTGTTAGTGACCATGAACATGCAAACGATTGGTCAAATGTCGTGCAATCCTGCGATGGGCGGCGTGGCAAAAGGACAAATTGTACGCGAAGTTGACGCGCTTTGTGGCTACGCGGGCATCGTAACCGACCATACGATGATTCAATTCAGAATGCTTAACCTTTCCAAAGGTCCTGCCATGTGGTCGCCACGTGCGCAAAGCGATAGAATGGCATTTGCCCAAAAATGGCGCATCATGCTTGAATCGCACCCCAATATTGACTTTTGGCAAGAAATGGTGTCGGGTTTGGTCGTCAAAGACGGGCGCGTGGGCGGCATTCGCACGCCGATGGGACTCGTCATTGAATCCGAATCCGTCGTATTGACCAACGGAACGTTCTTAAATGGATTGATTCATATCGGCGAAAAACAATTTGGAGGCGGTCGCGCAGGCGAATCTGCCGCCAAAGGCATCACCGAACAACTCGTCGAACTCGGTTTTGAAGCTGGACGCATGAAAACAGGAACGCCCCCCCGCGTGGACGGTCGTTCGCTCGACTATGCCCGCATGGAAAAACAAGATGGCGACTCAAATCCACAAAAATTTTCATATACCGACACTCCAAAATTAACCAAACAACGTCCGTGCTACATTACCTATACGAGTCAAGAAGTGCATGACACGTTGAAAGAAGGTTTTGACCGTTCGCCCATGTTCAACGGGCGCATTCAAGGCTTGGGTCCGCGCTATTGTCCGTCTATCGAAGACAAAATCAACCGTTTTGCCGACAAAGATAGACATCAATTGTTTGTAGAACCCGAAGGTTGGGACACGGTGGAGATTTATATCAATGGTTTTTCGTCGTCGTTGCCCGAAGATGTGCAATTCAAAGCCATGCGCAAGATTGCAGGTTTTGAAAACGTGAAAATGTTTAGACCCGGTTACGCCATTGAATACGATTATTTTCCGCCGACGCAATTAGAATTGACGTTGGAAACAAAATTGATTAAAAATTTGTTTTTTGCAGGACAAATTAATGGCACAACAGGCTACGAAGAAGCCGCTTGTCAAGGTTTGATGGCGGGCATCAATGCGCATTTGGCGGTAAAAGAAGAAGCACCGTTTATTTTGAAACGCTCTGACGCTTATATCGGCGTTTTGATTGACGATTTGACGACCAAAGGAACCGACGAACCGTATCGAATGTTTACGAGTCGCGCCGAATATCGCATTTTGTTGCGACAAGACAACGCCGACACGCGCCTCACGCCGTTGGCGGCAACATTGGGTTTGCAAGGAGCCGATAAACGCATGGAGCGCGTCAATGAAAAAGTGAATGCGATTGCGGCAATTGAAAAACATTTTAAAAATGAATCGTTTTCGCCTGACGATATTAATGGATATTTGGAACAAATGGGCAGCACGCCGTTGAAACAAAAGACGAGATTGCATCAAATTGTGTCGCGTCCGCAAGTGGATATGATTGGTTTGTGCGCTGCCGTACCGCGATTGAAAACGTTTTTAGACCAATACGACACCGAAACGTTAGAAGCTGCCGAAATTCAGTTGAAATACGAAGGTTATATTGAAAAAGAACGCGAAATGGTAGAAAAAATGTTCAGATTAGAAGATTTGACGTTGCCCGAGAATTTCAATTATCAAAATTTGAGCGCACTTTCGATGGAAAGTCGCACCAAATTGACGAAAATCAAACCCCGCACGATTGGACAGGCAAGCAGAATTTCAGGCGTTTCGCCCAGTGATATTTCTGTGTTGCTAATTCACGTAGGCAGATAAAAATGTTTCAAAAATTGTTGATACGTTTGAAAAAGTGTATCAACAATTTTTTGAAATTTTTGAAAAAAAATAAGCACTAAAAATATCCCCCCCAGTATATTTGGCTTTTTTTTTGTTTTTTATGTAGAAAAAAAAATCAAAACCCGAAAAAAAACTTTTATCTTTGTCATCGAAATTTGTTTAAACCTTTGTTTGGTTAAAAAACTATCAGAAAATTACGAGAAAATTAGATTCCACTTCCAAAAAATCATTAATAAAAAAGTCTTTTTAACAAAATTAGAATCAAAAAAAAATTATGGCAACAGTGAGAGTAACCGATGCGTTGTTGCGTCGGCTTTGTGACATCAATCAGTTTGAAATCCCAAAAGACGTGGAGATGATTTTTTTCGGCATTCGAGGTTCTTTACCTTTCAACACCGAAAACTATAAGTTTGAAGACAGCCGCACGATACGAATGACGGAAATAAATTATACTTCTTTCAACTGTACCATCGGTCAATGGATGCCAAAAACGGGGAAACTCACGGTGTTTGCAGGTTCCACGGTTCCGGGTCTAAAAAATATTCAAGGTGCCATGAAAAAAGGCGGTGAAGGAACCAATCAAATGATTCCAGGTTTTTATACCGACATCAAAAAAGGTTGGCATCAAGGCGGACAAGCCAAATTTGGTCACGAAGCGTTCCGTCAACAAGAAGAAAGACCCGTTCGCCGCACCGCAAACGACGCGCAATACGACGACAACGACCTCATCACCTACGAAGTGCAGCACGACAATGTGCATTCTGGATTCAGAAAATCGGTGGACGACAACATCAACGCCACGCACGGCTGTCAAGTCTTGATGGGTTTGCCAAAATGCGAAGTCTATTCCGCTTTTGGACCTTGGAAAGCCTTTAAAGATGCGGGTTATGCAGCAAAACAAGACTATTTTCCGTACTTGTTGCTCAATTCAAGAGATTTTCTGCGGGTTTATGAAAAATTTGACGACCCTCATGCGCGCAAGTTGCGCTACGGTTCGACGGGCGAATTGGTTAAAAAACTTCAAAAAGTTTTGATAGATAAAAAATTGGACGCAAAAGAAACGGTAAAGATTACGGAAACGGGTAAAATCGATATTCCGACGTTCAAAGCCATCATTGCGTTGCAAAAACAAAACAAAGAAGTTGCCGACGGCATCGTTGGCAAAGGAACCGCCGCCTTGCTTGGCTTAGATTTAGGCGATTCAACGCCTTTGAAAAAATAATTTTTGCAAAAAAAACACCCCCCCCAGTATAAACAGGGCAAAATGCCCTGTTTATACTCTTTTTTCAGAATAATCATTTTTAATTTTCAAAATTAAAAATGATTATTTTTACAAACACAACCACATTCCACTATGAGAACCACCACAATACCCCCCATCAAAGAAGATTTTTTGCATTATGTTTGGCAAATGAAACAGTTTAATGCCACCGATTTGCAAACCACCGATGGACGCGCCTTACAAATTATAGACGCGGGCAAACTAAATCCAAACGCGGGTCCCGATTTCCTAAACGCCAAGATACAATTAGACGACCTCACGTGGCACGGCAACATTGAAATGCACGTTTCGCCGCAAGATTGGGCGGCGCATCAACACGGCAACGACCCCAGCTATAAAAGTGTGATTTTACACGTCGTTTTCGATGCGTGGGAACAACAAACCGACCCCGATGCTGACTGGGGAAAACTCCCCACGCTATGCCTGCGCGACCGAATCCCTCAAAATTTGATAAATCGTTATTGGCAACTTCAAAACAATGCCCATTGGATTCCTTGCCAAGCGCATCTTTCGGCGGTGGGCGAACTGACCAAATCAGCTTGGTTAGACAGGTTGTTGTTGGAACGGCTGACCCGTCGCGGGCGCGACATCAAAACGGCATTAGATCAAAACAAAGGAAATTGGGAAGAAACTTTTTGGCAATTTTTAGCCCAAAATTTTGGTGCAAACGTCAATGCACAACCTTTTGAATGGTTGGCACGGGCAACGCCGAACTTGTTGTTGTCTAAAAATCGGCATAGTTTGTTTCAAATCGAAGCCTTGTTGTTTGGGCAATCGGGTTTGCTTGCCGAAACGGATTTTGTGGACGAATATCCCCAAAAATTGCAAAAAGAATATGCTTTTTTGCAAAAAAAATACAATCTTTCGCCCATTTCTGCTACGGTTTGGAAATTTTCGCGGTTGCGTCCTGCCAATTTTCCGACGGTTCGGTTGGCGCAATTGGCGGCTTTGGTGATGAAATCAACTAATCTTTTTGCCCAAATATTGGAAATGGAATCGGTTGAAACACTTCGTAAAATGTTTGATTTACAGGTTTCAGAATATTGGCATTCTCATTATCGGCTCGACAAAAGTTCTGTTTTCAAGCAAAAACAGATGGGAAATGACACCATTTCGCTGTTGGCAATCAATTTGGTTACACCTTTTTTATATGCCTACGGCGAATTGCATGACGATGAAAAATATATAAAACGCGCTTTCCGATTTGTAGAAACGGTTTCGGCAGAAAACAACAATGTTATCGAAAACTGGAAGAATTTGAATTGGGTTGCGCAATCTGCCGCCGAAAGTCAAGGCTTGTTAGAACTAAAAAAGCATTATTGTTCAGAAAAGCGTTGTCTTCATTGCGCCATCGGACACGCCATTTTGAAAAATAATTAAACAATAATTGAAAAAATGATACCCCCCAGTATGCAAGCCCTTCATGCGAGCGCAAGAAGGTTGTTTTAGTGATGAATACCTAATAGTTTTAGTGTTTCTGCATCAAGATTTCCTTCTGGTAAATTGTGGTTTTTTTGAAATTTTATTAATGCTTCTTTTGTTTTTTTATCCATCATATTCGTCAATTTCACCCGATAGCCTTTGGCTTGCAATGCTTGTTGGATTTCCAGAACGATTGGCTTGTCAAGATGATGGCAATAGGATACATATTCGCGCCAACCGCTCAATATGGATTTACAATTCAAATTATCCGCCCAAATTTGATAACGGATGTTTCTAAAATTGGCTGTATCATAAACCATTTGATAAGTGGGCAAAACTATTGTTTTTTGTAATAAATCAGACGTTTCATCAATGTTTTCAACCGTTTTAAAACCTTTTTCTCGGCGAATCATTTGCGCACTGTCAATTAATTTGTATTCAATTTTAGCCGTATATTTAATTCCATGTTCATAAACGGCAATTCCTACATTGTGGGTTTTCTTATCATTTAAATTTTTAGTTGTAAACAAACTGCTATCTGCTATCGCCAAACAGTTTGGATACACTTCGTATCGCGATTCTTGAACTTCATAACGCGGCATTTTTATCGTTATGTTTTTATTGCGCCGCATAAGCGAATCCACTTTATGGGTGTTCAATTTGTAATAAAAATAACCTTCTGTTGCCAAAACTTTTACAGAATCTTGCGGTATAAAAAGTTTTAGTTGAATATTACAATTACAGGTATCCCAACGCGGTTGTTGAGGAGGAACCAATAATATAGTGTATATCTTATCAGATTGCATGTTGCCAATACCCAACAGCGTATCAACCAATAACGTTTGGGCAATTGCTTTTTGACAAAAAACTATGAGAATGAGGATTACTATTTTTTTCCAATTCATATTTCAAGAAATTATTCTGCAAAGTTAATGAGAAAAGCAGAAAAAACGATACCCCCCAGTATATTTTGCCTTTTTCGGCGTTTTATACTGGGGGGTAGCATTTTTTTTAGAATTTTATTTTACAAATCCAAATTTCTAATCATTTTTAGATACGACAAACCAAATTTTACGGGCGAATCGAACTCTAATTCACTCAAATCAGGTCGCACGTCGGGGAATTTTTCTTGATGTTGTTCGGCAATTCCTTTGATGGCGGCTTTGATGCGTTTGGCATGCAACTCGCCAGTTTTGGGGTCGCTATACTGGGGGGTGCCGCCCAAGTCTTCAAAAAATTGAGGTTCGCCGATTCTGTAATAAAACGACAACAAATCTCGCACGGGCGTAGGAAAACCGTTGGCAAACAGGTTGCTGCCGACCAAAAAACCAATCAAACCCAACGCCGCCGCTTCGTATTTTCGCTCAATAAACCATTCAATATCGCCGATGTAATGGTCAATCATATTCACAAAAACGCTATGCGTGGACTCGCTCACGAGGCTAAACGTTTCGATGGTGTGGTAGAGTTCCGACTCCATTTGGGCTTGCGAACGGTCGAGGATTTTCTGAAAATCTTTGCGAATGGCTTGATTTTTTTGTTGCAACGTTTTGCCGTCGCGTT
>JBJOPA010000366.1:0-8845 GCA_046051005.1 Bacteroidota bacterium | reverse complement strand
GCTCCGCAAATCGGCATCTGATTTGATGGCTTGCAACACCTCTCGCCCATCTCGTTTGGGGATATTGAGGTCGAGCAGAATTAAATCTGGTCGTTCGTTGGTTCCGCTGGTCAAATGTTTTATGGCAGCGTCGCCGTCCATGACCACGTCTATTTTCACAGGCACGCGACAATCGCGGAAAGCCTCGCGGGTGAGGCGTACATCGCCAGGGTTGTCTTCGACCAACAAAATTCTAACAGTCTGAAAATTATTCATATACAATATATACTTTTAGCGAAGGTTTTTGGTGATTTAAATTGCAAAGATTCAAAAAAAAATACATTATGAAAAAAACATACTAAAAATATATCAAATTTGATGCCTTTTTTCAAAAAAAGTTGCGCAAAATGTGACATAGAAAAAATGAAAATGCCCCCCCCCAGTATCCAACAGAATTTTGAGGGTTAAGAAAAAATATTTTTAATTTTTTTTAGGATTAATTTTTATTTTTATAAACTTTTTGCTGCTTTCGTCGTATTTTTGTCTGTCCGTTGCAAACGGTTAATATTTTAAATCAAAAAAAAATATACTCTTTAAATGAAATCGCTCGACCAATTTGCTCAAATTTTTCAAGAATATCTTTCTGAAAATCTTTTTCACGAAAAACCGTCAGAACTCTACGAACCCGCCAATTATATCCTCAATTTAGGCGGAAAACGGCTTCGTCCCTTGTTGACGTTGATGGGTTGCGCCTGTTTTTCAGAAAAAAAAGCAAAAATGAATGCCGCTTTGCCTGCGGCAATGGCGGTCGAAGTATTCCATAATTTCACATTGGTTCACGACGACATCATGGACGCTGCGCCGTTGCGACGCGGCAAACCAACGGTTCATCATCACTACGGACTCAATACGGGTATCTTGTCGGGCGACGTAATGATGATTCTCGCCTACGATTTTTTGAGCAAAACCAAACCCGAAAAATTGCATTCCTCCTTGTTGCGGAGCTTCAATCGCATGGCAATTGAGGTTTGTGAAGGACAACAAATGGACATGAATTTTGAAAACTGTGACAACGTATCGCTAGACGAATATCTGAAAATGATTGAGTTGAAAACCGCCGTTTTGCTCGCTTGCGCACTCGAAATGGGCGCACGCATCGGTGGCGCAACTCCTGCCGACGCAAAACATCTTGCTGAATTTGGACGACACACAGGCATCGCATTCCAAATTCAAGACGATATTTTAGATACTTTTGGCGACCCCGAAAAATTTGGAAAAAAAGTTGGTGGCGACATCATTCAAAATAAAAAAACGTTTTTGGTCTTGAAAAGTCTTGAAATTGCCCCCCCCCCAGTATCCGACGAGTTGAAAAGCCTGTTGCGCAGCAAAACGGCTTCCGAAACAGAAGAAAACGCGAAAATCGAGCGGGTGAGACAAATTTTTAGACAACTCGACACGCCGAAAATTGCCGAAAATGCCATGCAAGCCCACCTTGACGAAGCATTTGCGCACCTCGACGCTGCCCAAATTTCAGAAGAAAACAGAACATATATGAAATCTTTTGCGCAATGGCTCATCACCCGTGCGCACTAAAATTTCGCATCATTTTGAAATCACTTTTTTCAAAAAAGAATTTTTCAAAAAAGTTGACGTAAAAATCACAAAAAAAAACGACTGAAAAGCGTTAAAAAACATAACTTTGCGCCATGTCTTCAAATTTTGTCGTTTCTGCTCGAAAATACCGCCCGACCCGTTTTGCTGATGTTGTGGGTCAATCGCACGTTTCTCAAACGTTGCGGCACGCGCTTCAAGAGGGTCGCGTGGCGCATGCGTTTCTGTTTTGCGGTCCGCGTGGCGTAGGGAAAACGACAAATGCCCGCATTTTAGCAAAAATCTTGAACTGCACCGACCGACAACCCGATTACGAGGCTTGTACGAAATGCGACTCGTGCCGTGCTTTCGAGCAAAATGCGTCGTTTAATATCGTCGAACTCGATGCCGCTTCCAACAATTCGGTCGAACACATTCGCGCACTCGTTGAGCAAGTTCGATTTGCGCCCCAACAAGGAAAATATAAAGTTTTTATCATAGATGAGGTGCATATGCTCTCAACAGCAGCTTTCAATGCGTTTTTGAAAACATTGGAAGAACCACCGAGCTATGCAATTTTTATTTTGGCAACGACAGAAAGACACAAAATTTTGCCTACCATTTTGTCGAGATGTCAAATTTTTGATTTTCGACGAATCCAGATTTTAGACATCGTTCAGCATCTTCAAAAAATTTGCGAAGCCGAAGCCATTGAAGCCGACGCAGACGCACTGCATGTCATTGCGCAAAAAGCGGACGGCGCATTGCGCGATGCACTGTCTATTTTCGACCGAATTGTGAGCGCAAGCGGTAAAAAAATAAAATATGATGACGTAATTGAAAATTTAAATATTTTAGATTACGACTATTTTTTCAAAATGACCGATGCCATGCTTGCCCAAGATGCAAGCCAAGCCCTGCTCATTTTCGACGATATTTTGAAAAAAGGCTTCGATGCCGAATTGTTCATCAATGGTTTGGCGGAGCATTTGCGCAATTTGTTGGTTGCAAAAGACGCGCACACCCTCCGATTGCTCGAAACGGGCGATGCTTTGCGCGCACGATACGCCACGCAAGCCATGCTCGCCCCGATAGATTTTATATTGACGGCTTTAAATATATGTAACGATTGCGATTTGAATTTCAAAATGGCGCGCAACAAACGATTACATACCGAAATGTCCTTGATAAAAATGGCATATATCGGCAAAGCAATTTCGTTGGCTAAAAGTGGAAACACAGCCACCGACGAAAAAAAAAACAATAGTTTAGAAACAAACGTTCCTGCCCCAAAAACGCCACCCCCCAGTATCGAAGCCGTTGTGAAGCCACTTTTAACGCCTCAAACGGAGGAAAAAGAAAGCAAAAACGATGCGCCACCAGGTCCGTCACTCATCACGCATCCAGAAAAAATGAATGTATTGAGCCAAATGCCGCGTCTCGGTTCTTTGGACAATATTTCTAAAATGTTGGAAGAAGAAGAGCGCATGATGAAAGAAATTTCAAAGCCTTTGACGCTCGAAAATGTGTCGGAATGCTGGAAAAAATACAGCGAAACAGTCGAATCGCCTTCGTTGAAAATGAATTTGCTGAACGCCAAACTCGAATTAGATGCCAACAAAGTGGTCGTTCGATTGGGTTCGGAGTTGGGTTTGAGCTTTATCCAAGAAGAATCCGCCAATTTGATGAACTATTTGCGCTTTGAACTCAATGCCCCCGCCTTGACGATGGAAGCCATTTTCGACGAAGCATTGATGACCGACGAAGCGCGGCTACTTCAAGCCCAACAACAAACCCGCCGCATGGTTACGCCACGCGAAAAATTGTTGTTGATGATGGAAATCAACCCGCTCGTAAAAGATTTTTCGATTAGATTTAAATTGAAACCCGAAGATATGTAAAGAAAAAATGTAGAAATGATTTGCCTCATTTTTCGTTTTTCATTTGCAACTAAACTATTTTTTCCACTAAAAAAAACAATTGTGGCATGTCGCTAACTCGATTGTTATTGGGCTTGCTATTTTTTGCCCCCCCCCCAGTATTCAACGCCATTTTTACGTCAAAAATTCATGCTGCTGGAAAATTTGAGTTTTCTCCAACGGCGCGTTTGGCTTATAACAAAATTCTTTCGCTAAAATTTTCCGAAGGACAGGCGCAACTCAACCGTTTGCGTCAAATCGAACCTGACAATTTGATGGTTCATTTCATCGAAAATTACGCCGATTGCCTCAAAATATTTATTTCAGAAGACAAAAATGAGTTCAACCGATTGTTGCCCAATCGTGCGCGACGCATCGGTGCATTGGCGCAAGGCGACCGAAATTCACCCTATTTTTTGTTCACACAAGCCCAAGTTCGACTGTTTTGGGCAATGAGTCATGCGAAATTTGGCGAATATGTCACCGCTTTCAACGAAGTCAACGAAGCGTTTGGGCAGTTGGAACAAAATCAGAAAAAATTCCCCAATTTTATGCCCAATAAAATGAGTCTCGGCATCATGCACGCGCTCGTGGGCAGCATTCCCGACAACTTTAAATGGGGGTTGAAAATCGTGAGCGGCTTGAACGGAACCATTCTACAAGGTCAAAATGAGATAGAAGAAGTTATCAGACATGCAAAAAATAATGACTTCGTTTTCGAGCAAGAAGCCATTGTTTTATACGCATTTTTAATGTTACACCTCAACAATCAGCCCGAAAATGCTTGGCAAACCGTCAATTCTAATAAATTAAAACCTGCTGAAAATCTATTGGCAACTTTCGCATTAGCCAATGTTGCCATGCGTACGGGCAGAAATGACCGCGCCATCGAGTTGCTACAAAATCGCCCAACGGGTGCGGCATATTATCCGTTTCATTACCTCGATTTTTTGCTCGGCAGCGCAAAATTGTATCGAAACGATGCCGATGCAGACCAATATTTTCACCGCTTTTTATCCAATTTTCAAGGATTAAATTACATAAAAGAGGCATATCAAAAAAAAGCGTGGCATTATCTCTTGCACGGAAATCCTGCTGCCTACCGTCAAAATATGGGTTTTGCGAAGCAATTTGGCAACACCAACGTCGGTGGCGACCGCAATGCCTTGAAAGAAGCCAAAGCGGGCGCGCTGCCCAATCGCGATTTGTTGCAAGCTCGCGTGCTGTTCGACGGCGGATATTTCCAAAAAGCATACACTGTTTTGAGTTCACAAAACGAAAATACTTTTGCCAATGATGCCGAAAAATTAGAATTTAATTACAGAATGGGGCGCATTTTGCAAGCCATGAATCAGCCAAACGATGCAGCAAATTATTATAACATTGCCTTGCAAACTGGGCGAAACAAACGGGTTTATTATGCCTGCGCCGCCGCCTTACAGCTCGGAATCATCTACGAACAAAGCGGACAATACCCAAAATCGCGCGAATTTTATGGCTATTGCCTTTCCTTAAACCCCGACGACCACGCCGACGGACTCCACGCCAAAGCCAAAACGGGTCTCTCGCGCATACGTGGGAAGTAATTTTTTGAAAAAAAACGCCCCCCCCCAGTATATTTGCCTTCAAAACACATATATTTTTTGAAAAAATATTTTTGTTTTCAAAAAGATGCGCACGCTGTGTTTCGTGTTGATATTTCCTCAATCGTTTCATTTCCATTCACAGCATCGAAAAAACGCCGTTTATACTGGGGGGGGGCATTTTTCGCGTCAAGAAATTATATTTTTCACAACAAAACAAATATTCTAAAAAAACGTTTCTTATTTATATTCGATTTTGTTTTTTCCTTGTACTTCACATTTTAAAATCTTGCCCCAATGATGATAAAAAAATGTACGCAATTTGTTTTTTCCCTTGTTTTTTATTTTAATGTGTCTCATGGAGTGATTGCGCAGCCGCTTTCATTGCTCGATTCGTTGGTCAAACAGGCGAGCGAAGCCAATGCACAGCAAAATTATTTGACCGCCATCAGAAACTACGACCAAATCATAGCGCAACTTGGCGAGAACGAAACTGCCGCAAAGTTTTATTTCTATCGAGGTCAAAATCGCACTTTCCTCGACCAAAATGACCGCGCCCGAACGGATTACGACCGTGCATTGGCGTTGCAACCGCGCTATTTCGATGCATTTTTGGCGCGTGCGGTGTTGTTTATGAACACCGACGAACCCGAAAACGCCATCAACGATTTTAATATGGCGATTCGATATTCCGATTCGAGTGCCACCATTCTGTCGTTTTTATTGAACAATCGTGGATTGGCAAAACGAAACCGAGCTGATTTTGAAGGAGCCATTCGAGATTTTCGACAAGCCGCCATCTATGTTTCGACCAATCAAAGCACCCGCGAAAATCTCGCCGCCGTGTTGTTAGAAACCAATCAAACTGCCGCCGCCATCGAAATTTATGAAAAATTGCTAGCAGAAACCCCCAACTCTGCCAATTTACAAATGCTTTTGGGCATGGCGCACGCGCAAAACAAAGAATTTGACAAAGCCATTTCCGCCTACACGCAGGCACTCGAATTGCAACCCAATCAACCCGCCGCGCTGAACAATCGCGGGTTGGCACATTTCAACATGCACAACTATTCGGCGGCATTGACAGACATCAATCATTCAATTGATTTGTATCCAAATGACCCCTACGCATTTCGCAATCGCGGCATGATTCGGGTAGCATTGCGGCAACGAAGCGCAGGTTGTGAAGATTTTCAAAAAGCCATCGAATTAGGTTTTTCTAAAAGATATGATTTAGAAGTTGCTCAATTTATAAAAAAATATTGCCTGTGAAAGAATCTAAATAAAATCCAAAAAAAAGACGTGTTCAAACCGAACACGTCTTTTTTTTTGGATTTTATTTAGCTCAAAATTTTATTTTGATGCGGGTTTTGGAGGACCTGCAACAGCAGCCGTGCTTGACGGTTTGAAAATTTCGCCACTACGTTTGCGAACGAAGGCAGAAATTTTATTTTTCGCCAATGTACGAACGGCTGCATCGGCAGTGCCTCTGAAACCATACGCACCACTCACTACTGAATAGTTGGCTGTATTTTCAAATTTGAGCATTTCCGCATTTGCAAAACCCATTTTTTTGAGTTTGCTGATTTGGATATTTGCATTGTCTTTGCTTGCATAAGTGCCTGCAATGACCATGAAATCGCCCGTTTTGTTGCCCGCGTCAAATTTAGGAACAACTTTGGTTGGTTTTGAAGCAGTTTTGCTTCCTTTTGCCGTTTTGCTGCTGGTTGTTGCAGGAGCCTCAACTGGCAAAATGCTTTGTTCAGGAACTGCTTTCCCTTTTGAGCTGTATTGGCTGGCTACGTCTTGCGCGCCACTTGCTACTGCGCCTGCGGCATTATTTGCTGCGCCCGCAACGGCATCTCCCGCTGCTGCGACTGCACCTACTGCACCACCCGCGAGGCTTTTTGGCGAAACGCTGGTGTCAACTGAAAGCGAATTGTTTTCGGCTGCTGCGCCGTTGCCAAATGGCGGATTGGTGGCATTCATAATGCTGCTATCGGCGGTGGCTGATGCGGTTGCCTTGTTAGCGGATTGTTTGATGAGGAGGAAAAGTGAAACGATGCATGCTGCCACTGCTGCCCAAGTCAAATTACGAACGGTATTACTTCCCATGAGTGTTTCAAGCGTTAAAAAAAATGATTAAAAAAAATGATTCGTTATTAACTGAAAATGAAGATTTTAAAAATTAAAAATCAATTTAATGTTAATGAAAAATAAATATATAGTCTTTCAGTGCGCAAATTACAGCATTTTCATTGAACAGCGTTCACTTTTATCCAAATTTTTTCAAATTTTTTTTTCATTCATCTATTTTTTTTGTAATTTTTCGACCATTTTTTCCAAATTTATAAGACCATACTGGGGGGTAGCTTTTTTCAAATTTTTTTAACCTTGATTGGACATCAAAAAAACGGCATTAAAAATTTAGTCAAAAAAGAGCCAAATTTTTATAATAAAATAGCGTTTTTGCGAAATTTAATTTTGTGAAAAAATATTTACCAAAGCCAAAGGCGGATAATGTTTGGTTCTCCAAAATTTTTCATCAAAAAAAGCATTTTTTTTAAAAAAAAGGTGTGACCCTTTTTGGGGCTTCTGTCTCTATCTCGGTTTTTGCGAAAAATGCAGTTTCTGCAAAGTTCAATAAAATCACCAAAATCAAAAAGTTATTCAACGTCTATTTAAAAAAAATTATCAAAAGTCAATTTTAAGATGAAAAACGTATTGAAAGTATTAGCTATCGCAGCTATGTTCACATCATGTCAAGAAAACAAACCTGCAGCAGCGGCAGCAGCAGCAGCTTCTTCGGCGGTTTCAACAGCAGCAGCAGCGGCAACTACAGTAATTGATTCAGCAAAAGCAACAGCGGGTAACGCAGTTGATTCGGCTGCTTCAAAAGCAGGTGCAGCAGCGGGTGCAGTAAAAGATGCAGCAGGCAAAGCGGTTGAAACAGGTAAAGCAGCAGCAGGCGCAGCGAAAGATGCAGCAGGCAAAGCAGTTGAAACTGGTAAAGCAGCAGCGGGTGCAGTAAAAGAAGCAGTGAAAGCTGCTCCAGCTCCAGCGAAACACTAATTCGCCCGAAGCCAAACCAAGCGGTGGATTTGCCTTAAAACCAACCCGCCGCTTGATTTTGCTTCAAAAATTTTAATACTTTTTTTAAATTGACTTTCTATTTTGACCAATTTCGATGGCTATACGATTTTTTTAAAAAGTATAGACATGCGATGTAAGATAAAAAAATTGTGTCCTTCTATGTTTGTTAAGTGGCAACTATCGTGTAACGGTAAATGCCATTTTTTTTTGTAAAAAAATGAACCAAATGCCAACAAAAATGCCCCCCCCCAGTATATTTGCCTTTTTTTAGGACTAAAAAAACTTTTTCTCGAAAATGATACGAAAAATTAGCGCGGATTGGGTGTTTCCAATTGCGACTTCGCCTCTAAAAAATGGCGTGGTGACCATCGAAAAATCAGGCAAAATTATCGCCGTTGACGCGCACGACCAACACGACCCCGCGACTGTCGAACATTTCAAAGGCATTTTGACACCCGGTTTCGTCAATGCGCATTGCCACCTCGAACTCTCGCACATGAAAGGCATGGTCGAAACAGGCACAACGTTGATTCCGTTCATCACAAATGTGGTTACAAAACGCAATGTGTCGCCCGAAATTATTGCCGAAAAAATCGCGCAAGCCGACCGCGATATGTGGGAAAATGGCATCGTTGCCGTGGGCGATATTTCTAATGTGACCGATACGTTTGCCGTGAAATC